>JBCDFY010000033.1:0-39635 GCA_039176995.1 Bacteroidota bacterium | reverse complement strand
TTTCAATAATTACAAATCTTTATTTGATACTTCTGCTAAAATTCAGTATAAATGGTATTTTCAATATATTAATATAATTTTTCTTCTCTCTTTCATTTTTTCAAAACCTTCAATTAGGCGTTGTATTTATTCAATTTTTCAAACCAAAATCTTATTTTTCTTGTCTTATCTTTACAAGTACGCCCATTTCTTTTGAAAACTTCACTTTTTTCATACTCGAATTTTGAATAGGTAGTATTCAAGAAATTAAGGTCGACATTTGAATATAAAGTCCGTTTCCAAAATACGCAGAAAGTTCTTCAACTTGAAATGTACAGGCTTCGAAGGTAAAAACTTTCCGCTCAGGAGATTTAAAGGTAAAAGCAGAAAAAGTCTCTACTTTTCTTGCTTTTCGTTCTCCATGACCCTTGGAGCAATCAGGAAATCTTCCCCGAAAGATTTTTGGTTGCAATTTCATGAAAGTCGATTTTCATTTTTAGTCAATACTGGATTGATAAGGTAGCACTTTATTGTTTGATCATTGCAATACATAAAGATAAATTGAGTTACTGCATCTATTCAAGATTCGCATATTAGCGAGAAGATGCAACAACAAGCACAGAATAAGAAAGGTCTTTATGTTCCTCAATTAGAAAAGGATTCCTGTGGTACGGGTTTAATTGCCATGCTCAATGGCGAAAAAACGCATCAAGTCATTGAAGATGCCCTTCAGATGTTGACCAATATGGAGCACCGTGGAGCTTGTGGTTGCGAGCCGAATACGGGTGACGGCGCGGGAATTTTGGTGCAAACACCACACGAATTTTTCCAGCGGAAGTGTAGCGAAATGGGATTTGAACTGCCTGAATTTGGGAAGTATGGTGTTGGCATGGTGTTCTTTCCAAAAGATAAGGCATTGCGTAGTCAGTGTCGCTTTTTGCTGGATGACTATATTGATGAATTTGGGTTTAAGTTACTGGGATACAGGAAGATACCAACCGATAATGAATTGATTGGTGAATCAGCAGAAAGAACCGAGCCGCGTATAGAGCAAGTTTTTATTGCGCCGAAAGAAGAAACCGAACCTAAAGTGTTAGAGCGTAGCTTGTACGTTTTGCGCAAGTTCATTACGCACACCATTCACCAAACCATTCCGAAGAGCAAAGAATATTTCTACATCACTTCCTTTTCTTATAAAACCGTAATTTATAAAGGTCAATTAACGACCTATCAGGTTCGCCCATTTTTTCCAGATTTACATGATGCCACCTTCAAAAGTGCGATTGCGCTCGTGCATTCTCGCTTTTCTACGAATACGATTCCACGTTGGAAATTGGCACAACCGTTTCGCTATATTGCGCACAATGGAGAGATCAATACCGTTCGAGGAAATCTAAATTGGTGGACTTCGAAGGAAAAAGTGCTAGAATCTAGCTTGTTCTCCAAGGAAGAATTAGATCGCCTAAAGCCCATCTGTGGACACTCGCTTTCCGACTCTGGAAACTTCGATAATGTGCTAGAGTTCCTAGTATTGAGTGGCAGAACTTTACCCGAAGCCTTGATGATGATGATCCCCGAAGCCTGGCAGCATGACGAGGAAATGGCAGATTACAAAAAGGCCTTCTACGAATACAGCAAAACGATGATGGAACCTTGGGATGGTCCCGCTTCCATTTGTTTCACAGATGGTATTGTGGTTGGTGCAACTTTGGATCGAAATGGCTTACGCCCAAGTCGCTACTGCTTGATGGATAACAATATGTTGGTGGTGGCTTCCGAGGCAGGTGCGCTGCCTGTGGATCAATCACGAGTGGTATTGAAAGGACGTTTGCAACCAGGCAAAATGTTGATTGCCGACCTAGATGAAAATAGAATCATTGGCGATGAAGAACTGAAAAGTATCATTTGCAAGCGATTACCTTATCGCAAATGGTTGGATAATAACCGTTTGACTTTGAATGATTTAGCTGAATCAAGACATCAGCAGAAGAGATTTAATGAAGCAACTTTATTAAAAAATCAGCAGCTCCATGGCTTCACAAAAGAAGATTTAAAGGTCATTCTTGCGCCCATGGTCAGTGTTGGAAAAGATCCAATTGGCTCAATGGGAGCAGATACGCCACTAGCTGTGTTGTCACATCGCTCACAACATTTAGCAAACTATTTTAAACAGCTTTTTGCTCAAGTCACCAATCCACCAATTGACCCAATTCGCGAACGTTCGGTCATGTCGCTTTACGCCATGCTCGGTGGCTCTTTCAATATTTTAGAAAAGACCGAAAAACACGCACGTTTCATCCATTTGGATAGTCCTGTATTAGATAATGCAGAATTGGCAAAAATTAAATCGATTCAGCATCCATATTTTCAGGCAGGAACAATTGATATTTTGTTTCAAGCAGATGGACAAGATGGAAGATTGCGAGCTGCTATAGATCATATTTGTGCAGAAGCGGAAGCCTTGACGCGTCAAGGTAAGAATATTTTAATCCTAACAGATCGAAATGCGGATATGTTGAATGCACCTCTTCCTTCGCTTTTAGCGGTTGGGGCAATTCATCATCATTTGATTCATTTGGGACTTCGTGGCGCGACTTCTATTATCGTAGAAGCAGGAGATGTGCGCGAAACGCATCATTTTGCGACTCTGATTGGCTATGGAGCAAGTGCGATTAATCCTTACATGGCGTATGCAACCTTAGAGCATTTAAGTGAAAAAGGCTATTTTGAGAAGCCATTCTCTAGAGAGGACATCATTTATCGCTACAATAAAGCCGTTGGAAAAGGCTTACTAAAAATCATGTCCAAAATTGGAATTTCTACTTTGCAATCTTATCAAGGTGCGCAAATATTCGAGATACTGGGTTTACACAATGAAGTGGTCAATAAGTGCTTCAAAGGTAGCATTTCCCGAATTGAAGGCATCGGTTTTGATGGTATCGCCAAAGAAGCATTGGTACGTCATAAAGTGGCATACCCAAGTCAAGAAAATGTGCCACAAAAACTGGATGTGGGTGGTGTTTTTCAATGGAAACGAAGAGGCGAAGCGCATTTATTTAATCCGCAAACCATTCACTTACTTCAATATTCGACTAGAAAAGGTGACTACAAAGCCTTCAAAAAATACTCCAAACTCATCAACGACCAAACCGAAAAAGCATTGACGCTCAGAGGATTACTCGATTTCCGTAAGCGGGCTTCTAAATCTATTCCACTGGAAGAAGTCGAGCCTGTAGAAAATATCTTGAAGCGATTTGCGACGGGCGCGATGTCTTTCGGTTCTATTTCGCACGAAGCACACGCGACTTTAGCGATTGCGATGAACCGAATAGGTGCAAAAAGTAACAGCGGCGAAGGCGGTGAGGATGAAATCCGTTTTGAGCGCAAAGAAAATGGCGATTGGGAACGTTCGGCTACTAAGCAGGTGGCTTCGGGAAGATTCGGCGTGACCAGTTATTACTTGAGCAATGCCGATGAACTTCAAATCAAAATGGCGCAAGGTGCGAAACCAGGAGAAGGTGGTCAGTTACCAGGACATAAAGTAAATGATTGGATTGGGCGCGTGCGTCACTCCACACCTGGCGTGGGTTTGATTTCTCCACCGCCACATCACGATATCTATTCAATTGAAGATTTGGCGCAATTAATTTATGACTTAAAAAATGCCAATCGTCAGTCGCGCATCAACGTAAAATTGGTGTCCAAAGCAGGTGTTGGGATCATTGCTTCGGGTGTTGCCAAAGCACACGCGGATGCCATTTTGATTTCTGGTCACGATGGCGGAACAGGCGCGTCGCCTTTGACCTCGGTTCGGCATGCAGGTTTGCCTTGGGAATTAGGCTTAGCAGAAACGCATCAAACCTTAGTCAAAAATAAATTGAGAGATCGCGTAACGCTCCAAACGGATGGACAGATTCGCACAGGAAGAGACTTGGCAATTGCGACGCTTTTAGGAGCAGAAGAATGGGGCGTTGCCACTGCTGCGCTAGTGGTAGAAGGCTGCATTATGATGCGTAAATGTCACTTGAATACTTGCCCAGTAGGCATCGCAACGCAAGACGGCGAACTCCGCAAACGCTTCAATGCTGATCCAGAACACATCATCAATTTCTTCACTTATTTGACAGAAGAATTGCGCGAGATTATGGCGGAATTGGGCTTTGCAACAGTAGAAGAAATGGTAGGGAAAGTGGAGTTTTTGAAAGCCAAAAAAGATGTAGAATACTGGAAATATCAACAAGTAGATTTAACGCCTATTTTGTACAAAGAACCTGCAGATGAAAGTGTTGGACAATACAAAAAAGTGGAGCAAGATCATGGTTTGAAAGATGTGTTAGACCGTAAATTAATTCGATATGCCAAGCCTGCTTTGGAAGACGCACAAGCCGTCAAATCTAATTTTGAAATCAAAAATACCGATCGCTCAACAGGAACAATGTTATCGAACGAAATCAGTAAAAGATACAAAGGAACTGGCTTACCAAATGCTACCATAGACTATCGCTTCCGAGGTTCAGCGGGGCAAAGTTTTGGTGCATTTGGAGCTTCGGGCATACAATTTACGCTAGAAGGCGAAGCAAACGATTATTTTGGGAAAGGACTTTCTGGTGGACGCTTAATCGTTGTACCAGACCGTGATTCTAAATTTGAGCCTAGCCAAAATATCATCATCGGGAACGTTGCTTTCTACGGCGCGACTGATGGCGAGGCTTATATTCGAGGCATGGCAGGCGAACGATTTGCAGTAAGAAATTCAGGCGTCAAAACGGTAGTAGAAGGCATCGGCGATCATGGTTGTGAATACATGACGGGCGGTATTGTCGTGGTGCTAGGCGAAACAGGCAAAAACTTCGCAGCGGGCATGAGTGGTGGTATAGCGTACATCTACAATCCACAGCGAACCTTTGAACGTCGCGTTAATCTAGAAATGATTGATCTCGATCCTATTGAAAAAGAGGATGTCATCACTTTGCGCAATATGATTCGCCAGCATTTTAAGTATACGGGTAGTAAAGTCGCGCTGCATATTTTGAATGATTGGGAGACGGAAGTTCAGCATTTTGTGAAGGTGATGCCTAGGGATTACAAAGCAGTTTTGGAGCAGCGAAAGGCGGCTAAGGCGTTGAAGATTGCGGAAGAGGTGGAGGTGGTTGCGGCTTGATGGGTGCAAACAAAGTCTTTTTGAACTACAAAGAGACAAAAGAGCACAAAGAAAGGCACGCAAAGGCGCGAAGACGCAAAGTTTTTTTGAACGACAAAGGAACATAAAAAGGGATACGCAAAAAAGTGGTTTTTAAGCAAAAGATTAATTAATTTGAGCGCTAAAAGCCATTAGAAATGAAAGAATTTAAATATTGGACGAAGCAAGACATTTTTAAAGAATTTGGTTTAGAGAAAACAGAAAGTTGCCAGGTCCTAAAAGGTTGGATTGATAATTTAGAAGAGGAATTGACCACAGAAGAAAATATATTCTTGGAACAGCAGCGAAAGCAATTGGTCAAGTATATAGAAATATGGAATGAAAGAGAACTAGCTATCAATTTTATTGGTAGGCTAATTGCTGAAATTGACTTCTATACTGATAATGCAAACTTCTTCTATGGCAGAAATTTAGTAAGCAAAATAGAAGGGAAAAAGATTGAAGGCTCTGTTTTTGGTATGTTTGCAGAGGGCAAATATGCTCCCAATCAACCTTACTTTTGTTTGCACCAGAAAAATTATGAATTGGATTTCAATAATGATGGTGTGGCACAACTCATAATGATCATGTATGCAGCCCAAGGATTTAGTAACTATCAATTTCCAATGTATGGAGCTTATGTGAATGAAAGGAGTTGGTTTTTTATGACCTTGACTGATAAAGGATATTATAAAAGCGAAGTATTTACTGCGACGAAAAAAGATGAACTGTTACAAATTTATCTCATTCTGAAACGATTAAAAAATATAGTAAATAAGTTAGCTATTATCCATCAAAATCTAGTTAGCATCAATAAAATGACTAATTTAAGTATATTTTCAACTTCCTCTAATTAACTGACAAACAATTTATTATAAAATGTAAAGTAAAAAAATACTTAAATTTTGACTACCCCGACGCAAGCATACGGGGCGTCCGCCAAAATTTTTCCGACCTAGAGGTCGAAACCAACATTTTTTCAAATAGGCGTTTTTTCAAAACACCTTGCTTATTGACCCCCGACGCAAGCATTGGGGAATCCTTTAGATTAAATTACCTCAAATATAGATCATCCCAAACCAACTCAAACTACATCGAACAAAAGAAACTCGAATATCATGGCAGATCCAAGAGGATTTTTAAAATACGACAGAACATTAGCGGAGAAAAGAGCCGTGGAAGAACGCGTGGAAGACTATAAAGAATTGTACCAAGCATTTGGAGAGGAAAAGACACAAAAGCAAGCGGCGCGCTGCATGGACTGCGGTGTCCCTTTTTGTCATAACGGTTGTCCATTAGGCAATATCATTCCTGAGTTCAACGATGCCGTTTATGAAGAAGATTGGGCGTCTGCTTATGAAATTTTGAGCAGTACCAACAATTTCCCTGAATTCACAGGACGCATTTGCCCTGCACCTTGCGAGGCGGCTTGTGTACTAGGCATTAATCAGCCGCCCGTTGCCATTGAGCAGATTGAAAAATCTATTGTAGAGGTGGCGTTCGAGCGCGGTTATGTGCAGCCGAATATTCCTGAGCGTACAGGTAAAAAAGTTGCGGTGGTGGGTTCTGGGCCAGCAGGTTTGGCAGCGGCAGCGCAGTTGAATAAGGCAGGACATGAAGTCACCGTCTTCGAGCGCAATGATCGTATTGGCGGCTTGTTGCGCTATGGCATTCCAGATTTCAAACTAGAAAAATGGGTAATAGAACGACGTGTAGCCGTGATGGAACAAGAAGGCATTGTCTTCAAAACCAGTGCGAATGTCGGCGTGAATGTTGCTCCACAAGATTTAATGAAGGACTACGATGCGATTGTACTTTGCGGTGGTTCGACCGTACCAAGAGATTTACCAATTGCAGGTCGAGAATTAGAAGGCGTTCATTTTGCAATGGAATTTCTAGAGCAAAACAATCGTCGAGTGACCAATGTGCCATTTGAAGAAGAAGACATTTTCGCAACTGATAAAAATGTATTAGTCATCGGTGGTGGCGATACGGGCGCAGATTGTGTTGGTACTTCCAATCGCCACAAAGCAAAATCGGTTACTCAAATTGAACTCCTTTCCAAGCCACCAAGCGACCGCGAACCGCTCAGCTGGCCAAACTGGCCAATGGTTTTGCGAACTTCTACTTCCCACGAAGAAGGTTGTGATCGCCAGTGGTCTATTTTGACAAAAGCTTTCATTGGCGACGAAAATGGTAAATTAAAAGCTGTCCAACTCGTGGACATTGAGTGGGCAAAAGACGAAGCAACAGGTAAGTATGGCTTTCAAGAAATAGTAGGCACTGTACGCGAAATTCCTTGCGAATTGGCATTGCTCGCCATTGGTTTCGTACATCCGCAATGGGAAGGAATGCTAGAACAACTCGGCATCGAAGCGACTGAGCGTAGAAATGTAAAAGACAACAACTACCAAACGAATGTAGAAAAAGTCTTCGTTGCAGGCGATATGCGCCGTGGACAGTCTTTGGTTGTTTGGGCGATTTCAGAAGGACGCGAAGCAGCCAAAGCAGTAGATGAATATTTGATGGGGACTTCCTTGCTGGAAGGGAAAGAGGATTCGTTTTTGGTGGCAGATGCGTACTAAAGTGCAATTCGTAATATTTCCAATTCCCGTTTTTCTAGCGTTTTGAAATACTCAAACGTGCAAGCTAAGACAAAGCCTGTTATTTTTTGTCTTAAAGTTTGATTCATGAAAATGATCAATCCATTATATGATTGTGCGTTCAAATATCTCATGCAAAATGAATGTATTGCCAAAAAAGTGCTTTCTACACTTCTGGAGTGCGAGATTATTACAGTTGACTCTTAAGCAGCAGAAGATTATTGCAGTAAGTGGAACGAGTGGACTGATGTTTTATCTTTTGGATTTTAGTTCAATGAATATTGGTGAAGATGGTAAGAAGCAAAAAGTGAACACTCCCCTACACTCGTCTAGTTTGCAATATCTTGATACCTTCAAGACTGCAACAATTAGAATGCGCGCTCCTTCAAAACAGCTTGCGTCGTTTTGTTTTTCCCGTTGCGCTCATATTCTATCTCAATACGTTCATTGAGTTCATATTTTGCCATTTTACGAACCAAATCACCTGATCTTTCAATTGGAATACCATTGATTGCAGTAATCACATCACCTTCTTTCAAACCTGCTTGCTCTGCAGCAGAATTTGCTGAAACTTCCACAATTTCAGTACCGACTGCTGCATCTTCGATTCGCACACCTAAAGCAGCACGACCGTAATTAGGAGCAAAGTCGAAATTTCTCATGTCAAAATCGCCTAGATCACCAAATTCCAGCGTCTCTAAATCCAAGTCCAGATTCAACTCTTCCAGCATTTTCTCCAATTCTTCTGGTAACTCATTCAAGCCTTCCCAACTGAAAACTTCTTCTTCGCCGTCCCGATTCATGCGTAAAGTAAAACGATCATCACCTTCTTGGTCTATATTAATATTGATGTCGTTTTCTTCATCATTGATGACTTCTTTTTCACTTTCTACACGCACTTTAACTTGTTTGCGATTGTCAGCGTCCGTTTCCACCTCTACACGAATTTGCCCCTCTTCATCTACGTCAATATCCATCTCTTTCAACAATTTGTCCGCTTCTTCGCCTTCGGCGTACTGTTTTTTTATCATCTCCCTGCCATCTTTATCAATAGTCCTAGTAATTATGGTCACACTCTTTTTTGCTTCTTGAGCATAAATGGTCGTCATAAAACAAGTCAAGAGAAAAACGAGACTTAATAATTTGATACATTTCATAATCGTATCAGTTTTTGAATTCTGAAATTAGATTTTTGCGTGTTAAAGACGCTTTTGTGAGTGATAAAGTTGTGTGTGGGTATTGAAATATTTCGTTCTACATTCTAAAGGGTGTTAAATAGCTGAATCAATTCATCAATTTCTTCTTTTTTATTAAAACAATGCGGCGAAATCCGCAAAGCCCATTCCACACCCTTCCGCTCAAAGTCCAGCAACGCAGACATTCTTACCGCAAGCGAGACATTAATATTATTTGTAACCAAGCGTTTCTTCAATGCTGCGCCATCGTATTTTGAATGGTGAATGGTGACAATGCTGCATAAGTGATTTCCACGATCAAGAACTTGAAAATCAGTGTATTGTGTAATTTGTCTACGGGTGTAGTCGCCAAGTTGCAAGGCGCGTTTTTCAATGGCTGGTAATCCAATTTGAAGGGCATATTCCACCGCCGTCTTTAAACCAACTAGATTTGCACGGTTATTCTCCCAGTACTCGAATCGTCGGGCAGTAGGAGCAACTTGATAACCAAAAGGAGCACTCCAATCTGCACTGCCCAGATCGAGAAAGAGCGGTTCTAAATGGAGAGCGAGTGCTTTATCCGAAACGTATAGAAAACCTGTTCCCCTTGGTCCACGCAAATATTTTCTTCCCGTTGCGCTCAGGAAATCGCAGTGCATTTCATTCACGTCCAAGTCCAACTGCCCGACAGATTGGCAAGCATCTACCAAATATAAAATATCGTGCTGCTGGCATAATCTACCAATGGAATAGACATCTTGAATGAGTCCTGAATTACTTGGAATATGCGTCACCGCCACCAATTTTGGACAGTGCTTTTTGATTAATTCTTCTACGGAATTCACATCTACGCCACCTTCGGGCAGCTGCGCTGCGCGGATGATTTGGATGCCTAGTTTTTGCTGCAATTGAAGAAAAGCAATTTGATTGGAGGCATAATCATCATCGGTCGTCAGCAGTATGTCGCCTCGTTCAAAAGGAATAGAGGAAAGTGCTTTATTGTAGGCTTCGGTAGCATGGTGGGCGTAGGCGATATTTTGAGGTTTAGTTTTTAAGAGTTGCGCTACGGCAGTGTAGAAACCTTGTATCTCTTGGGCTTTTAGGGTTGCGGTTTCGTAGCCGCCTGTTTCGGCTTCTAATTGCAGATAGTCGAGTACGCTTTGCATTACGACTTGTGGTTGAAGGCTTGCGCCTGCATTATTGAGATGAATTTTTTGGAGACAGACAGGTGTTTCTTGGCGGACTTGTTGGATGTCGAGCATGGCGAGTTTTTTTTGTGGGCGAAGATAGCACGCGAAGGCGCAAAGGCGCAAAGTTTTTTGTTTATGAACCACAAAGGAAGCAAAGGGCACAAAGAGTTTTCGTAGTGTTTTATAAAATATTCTCTGCGAAACTCTGCGACAACCTCTGTGTCCTCTGCGGTTAAAAATGCACTTACAACTTCGCAAAGCTAATCGTCTTTTGCGCATTATCTGTTCGCAATACTAACCAATATTGACCAGCCGAGAAGTCGGAGTGAAGCGGAAATTGATGTTTTCCTGCTTCCAATTGACCATTGATAACAGTGCTTACTTTCTTGCCCGTAGCATCATAAATTTCAATAGTTACGCGCTCTTGTTGTGATAATTCAAAAGTTAATTGACTGCTGCTCTGTACTGGATTTGGGAAAAGTTGTAATTGAAAATCAGGTTTTTCATAGCTAACAGTATTCGTCGCATTTTGCAAATCATATTTATAAAGCGAGCGACCATAAGTGGCAGCTACTAAAAGATTTTCTTCGGCTTCTATATCCAAATCTATAATCGGTACATTGGGCAAATCAGTCCCTAAGAAATCCCAACTAATGCCATCGTCTACGGAAATGAACACCCCAATATCCGTAGCAATATATAAGTCTTCCGTAATCGAATTTTTCACAATATCATTGACTGGAACATCAGGCAAATTGCTAGAAATGTCTATCCAAGTTTCACCATAATCTTCGGTGAAGAAAACATGCGCCAAATCAGAATTGTAGCGGAAGCCAGAAACTGTTAAATAAGCTCGACCTGCGATATTTGGATCAGCTAAGACATTCGTAATCCAGCGTTTCGGAATGTTGGTTTTAATGGCTGCCCAAGTGCTACCTCCATCTTTGCTCACCCAAACATTTCCATCATCTGTACCGACATAGATTACTTCATTTTCTACTGGCGAAACATCAATGGCAGTAATTGTACCATAAACTAAATTCCCATCATCTCCTCCATCGGTGAGATCAGGACTAACTGCCGTCCAAGAAACTGCTCTGTTGGTGGATTTATACAAACGATTTGTTCCTAAGTATAATGTACTTGCATCACTTGGGTCAAATATGACAGGTGTATTCCAATTCTTGCGATCTTGATTGCTAATTCCACTTATGGCAAGCGTGAAATTATCACCACCATTTGTCGAGCGAATAAATCTTCCATATTGTGATTCTGTGTAGACATAGCGATTATTATTTGGATCAACTAATGTCCGAAATCCATCTCCACCAGAGATGATGCTCCAATCATTTAGCGCACCTGTCAGCGTCCGCATCGTGCTATTATCTTGTGTGCCACCGTAAAGTCTTTCTGGCTCACTAGCATCTATTTCGCAGGTGTAAAATTGAGTGATGGGAAGGTTGTTGATTTTGATGTTGTTGCGCCCTGCATTGGTGCTTTTGTAGAGCCCACCATCATTACCAAGTAGCACAAAATCAGTATTTTGAGCAGCAAAACAAAGTGCGTGTTGATCAACATGAACACCGCTAAAAGTACGCTGCCAAGAGCGTCCACCATCAACGGATTTATGGGCGTTAAACCCAAGATAATAAACGGTATTTTCGTTGGCTGGATCAACAAAAAGATTACCAAACCACCACATGAAAGGAACAGAGGTAATGCCAACGGCTTTCTGATTAGTCCAGCTATTACCACCATTTGTAGTTTTATAAATACCCTCTAGAGCACCAATATCTTCTACATAGGAAGCATACAAAACATCGGGGTTAGATAAAGAAATATCTATTCCAATACGTCCTTTTTCGTCAGGAGCATTAGGGAGTCCATTAGTCAATTCTTCCCAAGTGTCGCCTCCATCCATAGAACGATAAATACCAGAAGTTGCACCATGATATTGACGATAATTGACGCGACGAATGCGCTCCCACATGGCTGCATAAATGATGTCAGAATTTTGTGGATGGATAGCTAAATCGATTGCTCCCGTAGAATCCGAGACAAACAGCACTTGTTCCCAAGTCTCGCCTCCATTTTGAGTTCTGTAAACGCCTCTTTCGGAATTATTTCCAAAAAGGTGTCCCATTGCCGCTACGAAAACAGTATTTTCATCAGTTGGATGAACACTCACTTTTCCAATGCTTCCTACATTTTCTAAACCAATGTTTTCCCAGCTTTCTCCTGCATTTTTGGATTTATAAACGCCCAAACCATCATAAGCTAAAGAGCCGCCACCTGCATTAGGTTCGCCTGTACCTACATAAATGGTTTGCTCATTACTAGGTGCAAGCGTAATATCACCTATGGAAAGACTAGCTGCTCCATCAAAAATAGGTATCCAATTTTCACCTCCATCCTGTGTTTTGAAAATCCCACCAGAAGCTGCGCCTACATAAATGGTGTTTTCATTAGAAGGAGAAATTGCGAGATCTGCAATTCTACCACCGATATTAGTTGGTCCTGCCAATTCCCAACTTCCATTGTTGGAACGAGATTCTAGCTGGGGTTGCAGTTGTTTATAAGATAAAGCAGTTTTGTACGCAGCCTGATCTATTTGTCCATTGGGATAGGCGCGTTGTCTGAAGAAGTAGTCGTTTGGGTAGCGTTTATCTTCTTCATTTTCTTGGACATTGTGCGAACAGGAAAGTAATACAATCGAAAAGCTGAAGAATAAGAAATAAATAGATGTTTTTATCATAGCGGATGCGGTTTGTATGATGAAACGTTCTAGGACTTCCATTTGTGATAAATGTTCGAATTGGAGTTTGACAAACGAGGTAATTCAAGATTTTAAACTTCAAAATCTAAGGTTTATTTCAAAAATCTTATGAATTACAAATAATTATTTTGTATGTTTGCATTATGCTACCATAGTGTAGTATAATATACTACAAAGTAGCATAGGCAAACAAGCAACATTTCAAACTAGAGTTATCAGACCAACAAGCAGCATGAATACTGTTTATCATAAGATACAAGAATTAGAGGAAGTAACTCGGTTTTCCAAACACGAACAATTAGTACAAGGCATTATCAATGCCATAGAAGATAAAATAGTGACGCAGGGTAGTATGCTGCCGTCGGTGAATAACATGGTGAAAGAATTGGGCTTTGCAAGTAAGACGATTGTAAAAGCCTATTCTGAATTGAAAGATCGGGGTTTGGTGGAGTCCAAGAACCGCTTGGGCTATTTTGTGGTAAATGAAGCAACCGAGCAAACGGTGAAAGTGGCACTTTTGATTTATGCTTTTCATCCATTTCAGCAAGTATTTTATAATACTTTCCGAATGGCTTTGGGCGAAAACATACAAGTAGATGTCTTTTTTCACCATAATAATATTGACATCTTCGAGACGATTCTAGGTAAAATTAAAGGGCAATATGGAATGTACGTCATTGCGCCCATTCCGCATCAGCATACTAAAATGCTTTTGAGAAGTTTACCCAGCAAAAAGTTGCTAATGGTAGATCGCTTTGAGCAATTGGAGAAGGATTTTTCGCACATCACACAGGAGTTTGAAAGCTCTACTTATCGAGGTTTGGCGAAACTCGCAGATAATATCAAAGCCTTTAAGGAGTTCGTGCTATTTTTTCAGCCTGATTCGGATTATCCACAAGGTTTGCGTAGTGGATTTGAACAATTTCTTGAAGATTTTGATGTAAAGGGAAGAATTGTAAATAGTTATGTACCACAATCTGTCGAAAGAGGAACGGTTTATTTTACGATTAATGATAATGATTTGTGGGGCATTTTGAAAGATTGCAAAGCTCAAGGATTGGACATTGGAAAAGATGTAGGAATCTTGTCCAATAGTGAAGATCCTGCGAAAGAATTGATTTGCGATGGCATCACGACGCTCTCGACTGATTTTGCGCAGATGGGACAACAAGCAGCAGAATTTGTTTTGAATAGAGAAACGACTCAACAAATAATTCCAACAATATTGACCAGAAGAAAATCTTTGTGATTAGTGATTTTCCAAATTGCTAACTCACCAAATTACCAATAAAAAAGCTGCTTCCTCCGAGGAGGAAACAGCCTAAGTAGTTAATTTAATAAAACGTGAATTTACAATGAATTTGACTTACTCTCAAATCCATCAACGGATTTCTTGTGTCCGCTATGGATTCACGGAGCATTTGAAGGTCTTTTCCTTGGTGCTGCTCGGCACTTTTTCGATGCTCCTTGCAAATAGCACTTCTGCTAACGATTTGCTTTCTTCTAATTACGATTTTGCGGACATATCTGGAACGGTAACCGATACAGACGGCGAGCCTTTGATTGGAGTGAGCATCTTAATCAAGGGCACTTCTAATGGTACAGCTACCGATTTTGATGGCTCGTACAGTTTAAATGTTCCTGATGGCTCAAATACGCTTGTTTTTTCCTACACAGGATACAAACCACGAGAGGTAAATATTGATGGTCGCAAAACCGTAGATGTAGTCTTAGAGCAAGATACAGAGTTGTTGGAAGAAGTGGTGGTGATTGGTTATGGCACAGTGAAGAAAAGTGATTTGACGGGTTCAGTTGCTTCCATTGGTGGTGAGGAATTGACGGCTCTGGTAGTTGGTAATCCAACTTCTGCACTACAAGGGAAATTATCGGGTGTGCAAGTAGAGAACAATGGTGGTGAGCCAGGTGGCGCGGCGAATGTATTTGTTCGTGGTATCAGCTCTTTGACGAACTCCTTTCCATTGTACGTGATTGATGGAACATTCGCAGATAACATGAATTTCATCAATCCAAAAGATATTGATCGAATTGAGGTATTGAAAGATGCTTCTGCGGCAGCGATTTATGGTTCTCGTGCAGCAAATGGTGTAGTTATCATTTCTACGAAGCGTGGTGAAACAGGTGGCGCACCAAGAGTGAACTTTGATTTGCGAACAGGTGTAGAAGCTCCAGATCGTTTGTTGGAGTTTTTGAATGGTTCGGAGTTCGTAGCTTATCGTCAGCAGCGAGATGCGAATGACGGAATTCCTTCAGTCATCAAAGATGAAGGCGTGAGTACCGATTGGCAAGACCTTTCTTTGAACCCAGGAGCAATTCAGGATTATGGATTGTCCATTTCTGGTGGTGGAGAAAATTCCAAATATTTTATTTCGGGCAACTATTTCTTGCAAGATGGTATCTTGGTTTCCACAGGTTTTGATCGTGCGAATTTGAGAGCGAATAGTGAGTTTACACTAGGACGATTCAAAGTACAACAATCCTTAGCGATTGCTCAGACCAATACAGAACGCAACGTTTGGTTCGGACGCGATGGTTCTTCTTCTGCGCCGATTTTACGCGAAAATGTACCTGAAAACGACGGCGGTTTTGAAGCTCCAAGTTTTGCTCGTCACGGTTTTGCAGGTTTAAATAAATACGCCCTGGCTTCCTTGGAAACACAAGAAGAACGTAATACTGACCTATTCGGAAATTTAAATTTTTCATACGAGATTGTTGATGGACTGACGGCGAAGATCAACTTAGGAGCAGATTATCTGACGACCAATAACTTCGCTTTCCGTCCTACTTTCTTCATGAGTGAATCAGATGCAATTGATAATGTCAATCAATTCAATGATTTGACAGAGCTAAATTCGCAGACGCTTTTGACTTTGTTTGAGCCTACTTTGAGTTATGGTTCTGATTTGGGGAATAGTAGAATCGATGCGGTAGTTGGTTTCACGCAGCAGCAAATCAACTTCCGTTCTTCGGGCGTCTATGCTGAGAATTTGCCGAACAACGATATTCGTGTGCTAGGCGCAGCTGACCCAACTTTCGTCAGAGCAACTTTAGGTGTAAATAACATCAGTGCTTTGCAATCTGTATTTGGTCGTATTAATTATGTATTGAATGACAAATACCTAGTGACGGCAACTTTAAGAAGAGATGCATCTTCCAAATTTGCACCTGATTTCCGGGTTGGATATTTCCCATCTGCTTCAGTAGGTTGGAAAGTGAGCAGCGAAGATTTCTGGAATTCTTCTACGATCAATACGTTTAAAATCCGTGCAGGTTATGGAGAATTGGGTGCGCAAAATATTCCTGATTATGCCTACCAAAATGTATTTAATCTGACGTCTCCAACTTCTTTCAATAACGAATTAGTACAAGGTTATTCTCAAACTTCTTTAGCATTGGAAGACATCCGTTGGGAAACTGCGAAGACGACGAACATTGGTTTTGATATGGGTCTGTTTGAAGATCAGATTACGCTTTCCGCAGAATACTATAACAAAGACGTTGAAGACGTATTGGTTGGTGTAAACTTGCCTCCAAGTGTTGGTTTTGGTTTGCCTGTTATTCAAAATGTAGGTAACATCAACAACAGCGGATTTGAATTTGAAGCATTGTATCGCAACACTGGAGATTTCTCTTGGCAGTTGGGTGTCAATTTCTCAACCTTCAACAGTGAAGTAACGGCATTGCCAAACACCATCATCGGACCATCCGTAACGGAA
This sequence comes from Bacteroidota bacterium, assembly GCA_039176995.1. Classification (GTDB taxonomy): domain Bacteria; phylum Bacteroidota; class Bacteroidia; order Chitinophagales; family Saprospiraceae; genus JAAUTG01. The sequence continues at coordinate 22,999 of JBCDFY010000033.1, read as the reverse complement.
GATGGTGTGAGTGTGAATCGTTATGTAGAAGGAGAAGCACCAGGCATCTATTGGGGATTCCAAGTGGATGGTGTTTATGCAGATCAAGCAGCCATCGAAAGCGATCCGAACCTAGCGAACGATCCAGAGCGCAAAGCAATCCTCCAACCTGGTGATTTCATTCGTCTCGACTTAAATGGCGATGGAAAAATCACAGGTGATGACAATACCGTACTAGGTGATCCAACACCAGATTTCATTTACGGTTTGAATTTCTCGGGTGCTTACAAAGGTTTGGATTTTGGTTTATTCTTCCAAGGAGTGCAAGGAAACGAGATTTACAATGTAACGCGCTACTACAATATCTTCTGGGCAGATGATAACAAACTAGCTGAAATCAAAGATGCTTGGACGCCAAATAATACGAATACGAATATCCCAAGAACGACCACTCAAGATCCTGCACAAAATGGTGCACCTTCTTCTTTCTTCGTTGAAGATGGTTCTTATTTCCGTTTGAGAACTGCCGAAATAGGCTACACCATCAATACAGACAAATTAGGTTGGATGCAAAACTTGCGCGTATTCGTAACGGCGCAAAACTTATTCACCATTACAAGTTATACAGGCTACAACCCAGATATTTCCTCTACCAATGGTGGACGTGCAGCCAACTCGGCTTTCTTTGGAGTACCCTCCAATGTAAATCCATTGATCGGTCGTGGTTTGGATTTGAGAGCTTATCCAAACTCTAGAACGGTGATGTTTGGTGTGCAAGCAGGATTTTAAGAACGGATCTTTTTAAATGAATATCGAATAACGAACAAGGAATTCTGAATGATGAAGTGTAGGACACGTTCTACTTAGCAGCCTTCGATATTCCTTGTTCAATATTCATTATTCGGTATTCTCTTTTTTCGCGTGATAAATTTCAACATAATGAAAATATTTTCAAAATACTTACTAGCAGTCCTCGCAGCGTGCTTGATCTTCCCGATCAGTTGCTCCGACGATGTACTAGATCAGGTAAACACCAATACCGTTTCAACGGGTACATTTTGGCAAACGCCAGAGGATGTAGAACTAGCCGTAAATGGAATGTTCCATCCAATTACCAACACCTTTTTCTGGGGACGAATCATCCACACGGGAGCGATCTTAAGATCAGATGTTTTTAATGTACGTCCTTTCGGTCCAAACACCGCGATGTCCACTTTCCAAGGAGAGCCAGGGGCAGCGCGTTGGTCAACAGAAATTTGGCAAGAGCCATATAAAGCAATCTTCCGTGCTAATTCTATCTTAGAGAATGTGACGCCAGAAGCTGTGCCAGATGCGGCTACGCGCAATGGCTATTTGGGACAAGCGTACTTCGTTCGTGCCTTGTCTTACTGGTATTTGGGCGCACTTTACGGCAATGTACCAATCGTGACCAAAACACCAGAATCAGATGAAGAATTTTTCCCGAATCAAGCTACGCCGGCGCAAGTTTGGGATCAGGTCATTGCGGATTTGACAGAAGCAGAAGGTTTGCTTCCTTCAAGTTGGAGCAGCGAAGCAGACTTGGGTCGCCCAACGAGCGGTTCAGCAATTGCGCTAAGAGGGAAAACACATTTGTACAAGCAAGATTGGGCAGCAGCAGCCTCGGATTTTGTGAAAGTGGTCAGTTCTGGACAATATTCCCTATTGCCAGCAGAGCAATACATGGACAACTTTACAGAAAGCAATGAAAATAATTTAGAATCTGTATTTGAATTGCAGTATCTAGGATTGGCATCTTTTGCTTGGGGCGTAGATGTACCTGGTGTAGGAACATTAGGAACTTTCCACATTGATTACGCGCCACCTGCAAAATCTCCTGACCAAAGTCACTATGTGAATGCTTGGGTGAAAGATTTATTTGAAGCCAATGGCGAGACCGTTCGTAGAAATGCAACTTTAGCTTATGATTATGAAGGTTCTACGGGTTACGGTGGAGTACCATTCGCGGAAGATTTTTCTGCAGAAATTGAGTTGGCAGCTTCCGAAGGGATGGAGCCGATTTTCTCTCGCAAGTACGCAGGAATGGACATTGGAAAGAGAGCGGATGTAGATTTCTTAGGTACGAATGTTGGAAACAATTGGCGTATCATTCGCTATGCAGATGTCCTTTTGATGCACGCAGAAGCCTTGAATGAGCAAGGACAAACGGCAGAAGCGGCGGAGTTTGTCAACATGGTAAGAATGCGTGCGCAAGTTGATCCAATTAGCACGTCTTTAAGTCAGACAGAAATGCGCCAAGCCATCATTGATGAGCGGGTATTGGAATTGACAGGTGAAAGCCACCGCTTCTTTGATTTGGTGCGCTGGGGCTTAGCGGATGATTACATGGGGGATAAATCGTTACACGGTGATCATCCAAAATCATTGAGTGGCGGAGTCTTCCAAACTGGTAAGCACGAATACATTTGGATTCCAACAAGTGAAGTAAGTGCGAATCCGAATATCACGCAGAATCCTGGATATTAATAGTTGATTTGAGGCGGTCACCTCAAAAGTGACTTCCTCAACTTTAGATCAGTTTGTTTTGCGAAATTTGTGGTCTAGCTAATGTGAGGAGAATTTTGTAAAGCTAAGTTTACAAAGTCTTCCCTTTCTTTAATCTATGCGGCAGACTTCGCAGACTACTTCGATCTAATAAACCTAAAAAACTAATAAACTGCGATCCTTTAAGATTCCTGTCTTAAAGTAAGTATTTGCTCGTTTTTAACGAGCGCACGTGAACTCGTTTGGAAACGAGTAGATAAGCATGTCAAGTTAGAAAACTTAACATATCGAAGTTCTCGTAGCTCAAACATTTTAAGAATCAAGTTTCATACTTTGGGTGGGAAAAAGAGGCTATTGCATATCTCTGCATGGATTGATGCAGTAGTCTCTTTCCTTTTTCAAGCACAACTCATGCCGACTGTCCGTCAATTTTTGCTGCAAGTTGGGAAAAAACTATTGGTCTTTTGGATAGGACTAAGTTTACTGGCGTGCAATCAATCGAACAAGCCATTTCAATTGCTATCGGCGAAGCAAACGGGTATTGATTTTCAAAATACAATCACACCAACTCCTGAATTCAATATTCTCAATTTCCATTATATCTACAATGGCGGCGGAGTAGGCGTCGGAGATTTTGATAAAGATGGCTTGCCTGATTTGGTATTTTCTGGTAATGCGACGAGTTCTAAGTTATATTTGAATCGTGGGAATCTGCAATTTGAAGATATTAGTGAAGCTACTAAATTTAGCACAACAGCTTGGTTAACAGGCGTTTCCATCGTAGATTTGGATGGGAATGGTTGGGAGGATATTTATTTGAGTGTTGGTGGATTGAATTGCGAAGAAGGTTGTAATAATCTGCTGTTTTTAAATCAGGGCGTAGATGAAAAAGGCATTCCTCAGTTTAAAGAAGCTGCAAAAAACTATAATTTAGATGATGGACTTTACACCCAACAAGCCCTCTTTTTTGACTACGATGGTGATGACGATTTAGATGTCTACTTACTTCACAATGTCATTGACCCAAGAGACAAAAATGCCCCTTCTGATGAGCGATTCATTTCCGAAAAATCTAAAGATCAATTGCTTCGCAATGACGGCAACACTTTTACTAAGGTATCCGATGACCTAGGCATTGACCACCGTGGTTATGGTCTAGGCATCGTTTTGAATGATTTCAATAACGATCTTTTACCTGATTTGTACATCGCCAACGATTTCCTTTCTGATGATTTGATGTACCTAAATTTAGGCAGTAAGAATGGAGTGCATCAAGGTTTTCAAGAAGTAAGTCAACAATATTTGAAGCATCAATCCTACAACAGTATGGGCGTGGATGCTGCTGACATAAATGGCGATGCACAACCCGATTTATTTGTCTTAGATATGATGCCCGAGTACCACGAACGCCAAAAAAATATGATGGGCTTCATGAATTATGATAAATTCTTGCTCACACTTCGCCAAAAATACGCGCCCCAATTTGTGCGTAATGTTTTGCAATTGCACAGTGGTTTTTTGCAAGATTCGCTCTTGCCTTTTAGCGAAGTAAGCTACTTGACAGGACTTTACAATACCGATTGGAGTTGGACGCCACTGCTCGCAGATTTTGATAATGATGGTGATCGCGATATTTATGTGACCAATGGTTATGGAAAAGACATCACCGATTTAGATTTCATCAATTTCAGCAATCAAGCCAGTGGTTTTGGCACAAAAGAACAAGCACAGCAGCGACTTTTTGAAGCGGTTCAGCAAATGGAAAATGTCAAAGTCCACAATTACTTTTTTGAGAATGAAGGGCAACTTCAATTCACCAATCGTTCGGATATTTGGACAGACAAAATTCCTTCCATTTCCAATGGCGCAGTCTATGTAGATTTGGACAATGATGGTGATTTAGATATTGTGACGAATAACATTAATGAAGCTGCTTTTGTCCTTGAAAATCAAGCTCTGAACGAAAATAACTATCTGAAAATCAGATTACAAGGCTCAAGAAATAACCCTCGTGCAATTGGTGCGAAAATTCATCTTTGGGCAAATGGTAAAGAACAAATCCATTATCAATCTCCTGTTCGGGGTTATCTTTCTACGGTGAGTTCGATTGCTCATTTCGGTATAGGAAAAGCAACAGTAATCGACTCCATAAAAGTAGAATGGAATACCAGTAAAGTAACTTTCCTAAAAAACATCACCCCAAATCAACTCCTTACCCTGAATGAAAAAGACGCGTCCTCCCTTCCTCCTTCCTCCCTCAACCTTCAACCTTTCAATCCCTCAATCCTTCAATTCATCACACCTCCAACCCTTCAATACCACCACCAAGAAAACACCTATCACGATTACATCGCTCAACCTTTGCTGCTCACTCAAAATTCTCGCCAAGGACCTTGCTTAGCCAGCGCAAATATTGATGGCAGTGAAGGAGAAGAGTTGTTCATTGGTGGCGCAAAAGGAATTACAGGGCAAATCTTCTATCAACAAGCAGATTTGACTTGGAAAAGCCAAGAATTGCCTGATGCAGAATGTGAAGATACCGACGCTGCTTTCTTCGATTTTGATGGTGACGGTGATTTGGATTTATATGTGGTAAGCGGTGGTTCAGAGTATCTGAAAGGGGCAAGTGAATTGCAAGACCGACTCTATTTAAATGATGGAAAAGGTAATTTTAGCAAAGCAGAGAATTTGGATTTGCCTAATGAAAGTGGTGCGTGCGTTCGTCCATGTGACTTTGATAAAGATGGCGATATAGATTTATTTGTGGGGGCAAAAGTTGTTCCACAGCAATATCCTAAGATTCCGAGAAGTACATTATTAGTCAATGAAAATGGTAATTTTATTAAATTAGCCAATCCGATTGATGAGATTGGATTGGTGAACGATGCGGTTTGGACAGATTATAATCAAGATGGGTGGATGGATTTGGTAGTCGTTGGAGAATGGATGCCGATTACTGCTTTTGAGAATATCAATGGAAAATTGCAGGCTCCGCATATCGTAAATAATTCATCAGGACTTTGGAAAAGCATTGCCGCAGGAGATTTTGACCAAGATGGTGATGTAGATTTTATCTTAGGAAATCAAGGAACAAATACACGCATTCAAGCTAAGGAAAGCGAACCTTTAAGCCTCTACACTTCCGATTACGACAATAACGGTAGCCCTGATCCTTTGATTGGACAGTTCTATTTGAACAAAGCAGGAGAGCGAAAATTGTACCCAATTCATGCACGCGATGACGTGATGCGGCAAGTAGTGAAAATGAAAAAGCGCTATGTTAAATACAGCGATTTTGGACAAGTAACATTTTCGGAATTGATGGATGTAAAATTGAGTGCGGCTAATCAATTAACTGTTAATTGCTTAATTAGTAGCTATTTAGAAAACTTAGATAATGAAGAATTCTTATTAACGCCTTTGCCTATTGAAGCTCAATTTGCGCCAATTCAAGACATTTTGGTACGTGATTTTGATGAAGATGGAAATCTAGATGTGTTACTAAGTGGCAATGATTTTGGAGCGGAGAAAAACGGCGGTTGGCAAGATGCTTTTAATGGTTTATTGCTAAAAGGTAAGGGCAACGGCACTTTTGAGTCTATTGCAAGTTCTGAAAGTGGCTTCTTGGTGGAAGGTGATGGGCGAGATATTATTGAATTAAAAGATAGAAACAATAAAAATATCATTGTAGTAGGACAGAATTCGGGGCGATTAAAGGTTTTTGAAAAAGGAAAAAAAGAAAGGATAAAGGGAGAAGGGTAAATACATATTCCGTTAGAACTTGGAGATTTCTAAAATCTCCAAGTTCTGCAGACCACTATTATGATGTTTTATCTTTCCTCCATAAAATTCTTAAACATATGGACAGAACGATTAAGATTAGTGATTTCCCAGAAATACAGCTATTCACAGAAGATTCCAATTTTGAGGTAAAGCTGGATTTAGCAGAAGAAAAGGAAGGAATCAATACCTACAAATTTTCCATAAAAAGCGAAGAAGCGAACGAACCACAACCCATCACCTTGCGCTGGCGTGTGCCTTACTTCAATATGAAAGGTGTTTGGAAATGTGGTGGCATCCATGATAAAAGGCAGCAATATGATTGGGAATTAGAGCATTTGAAATCAAGAATATCTGTGGATGCACCGATTATTTCGGTCTTTGGGCACGATGATTCCAATGGTATCACTTTTGCTTGTTCTGATGCAATTAACTTGTTAGAAATGAACGCCTTACTGCGTGAGGAAGATTGCCATTTATATTGTCATATTACCTTTTTTAGCGAAGCTCATCCTGCGATAAAAGCATACGAAGCCGAAATCCGAGTGGATACCCGCAAGGAGATTTCCTATGCTCAATCCATTCAAGAAGTGGCAGCTTGGTGGGAAAATTTTGAAGCATTAAAGCCCGCTGCTGTTCCTGAGTTAGCGAGAATGCCGCTTTATTCCACTTGGTATCAATTTCACCAAAATATGGACGAAGCGACACTCATCAAAGAGTGTCAGATCGCCAAAAAGATGGGTTACGAACTCATTATTATTGACGATGGTTGGCAAACAATGGATACCAATCGCGGCTATGACTACACAGGCGATTGGCAACCCGATCGCTTTCCAGATATGGCAGATTTTGTCTCTAAGTTGCACGAGACCAGTATGAAAGTTGGGATTTGGTTTTCCGTCCCTTTCTGTGGCAAAAAATCCAAAGCCTATCAAAAATTTAAAGGTAAATTCCTAATCGAAGATCATCGTTGGGCGCCTGTTTTTGATCCGCGCTATCCAGAAGTGCGTCAACATTTAATTGATATTTATGCCAATGCAGTGCAAAACTGGAATTTGGATGCACTGAAACTCGATTTCATTGACGATTTTCAAGTGTATCCCGAAACTGTTTTGACCAAAGAAAATGGACGCGACTATGCCAATGTCAACGAAGCTGTAGATCGCTTGCTAACTGATGTCATGCAAACCTTGAAAGTCATCAAACCTGATATTGCCATCGAATTTAGACAAAAATATATCGGACCAACGATGCGCAAGTTTGGTAATATGTTCCGCGCCTTCGATTGTCCAAACGACCCTGTTTCCAATCGCATTCGTATCACAGATGTGAAGCTGTTATGCAATAATTCTGCGGTGCATTCTGACCCTCAAATTTGGCACGAAGAAGAAAAAGTAGAGGTAGCTGCTTTGCAAGTACTAAATGGCTTTTTCGGCGTTCCACAAATGTCCATTCACTTGCGTCATTTTCCAGAAGATCACCTCAAAATGATCAATTTTTACACCAAATACTGGCGCGAAAATATGGATTTGCTACTCGATGGCGAGTTCAAAGCTGCGAATCCACTCGGCAATTATCCCATCCTAAAAAGTTACAAAAATGGTCACGCCATCGTCGGTGTTTACGATGATGTCGTGATGAGTATCAATGGTGAACAGCGTGTGGATGTGTTGAATGGAAAACCAAGCGGTAGTGTTGCCATCAAGAATACAGGTGCGACGCGCAATTACGAAGTAACCACTTGGGATTGCCAGGGGAATGTGCAGTTGAATGGAAATATGGAATTGCCGACGGGCATTACGGAAATTACCGTTCCGCCTTCGGGGATGATAAGCATTGTGAATATCGAATAACGAACACCGAATGTTGAATGATGAAGTTTGCTAAAGCGACGTGTTTAAGACTTCGCAATTCTTTGTTCAATATTCTTTATTCGATATTCTTTATTCGATATTCTTTATTCGATATTCTTTTGCCGACTTTAAACAAAACTTACTATGGATACCATCAGTTCATTGGACATAACGATAATCATTGCCTACTTCGCCCTCGTTTTACTCATTGGAATTTGGGTAGGGCGAAAAGCCAAAACGGGCGAAGACCTCTTTCTCGGCGGTCGCTCTTTGACATGGGGCTTTATTGGTTTATCCCTTTTTGCTTCCAATATTTCGAGTACAACTTTGGTGGGCTTGGCAGGTGCGGCCTATACGACGGGCATTGTGCAATCAGTTTATGAATGGGGCTCGGCACTGCCTTTTGCGATACTCGCTTTGATCTTTGTGCCACTCTACATCAAATCTAAGATTACGACTATTCCAGAGTTCTTAGAATTGCGCTTCGACCGACGAGCGAGGATGTTTTTCTCTTCCTTGACAGTAGTGGCGAGTATTATGATTGATACCGCAGGAAGTTTGTATGCGGGCGCATTGGTCATTCAGATTTTCTTTCCTCAAATTGAGTTGTGGCAGACGTGTTATGCACTGGCTTTATTCACTGGAATTTACACTTCTATTGGAGGTTTAAAAGCCGTCGTTTATACCGATGCGATACAAGCCGTGATCTTAATTTTTGGTGCTAGTGCCTTGACGTATTTGCTGTTTGAGCAACTAGATTTTTCTTGGACAAAAGTAGTAGGTTCTGCACCAGAAGGACATTTTTCAGTCGTGAAACCACTAGATGATGAAGGTTTGCCGTGGCCAGGTTTGTTGCTGGGTGTTCCAATGCTCGGTTTTTGGTATATGGCTACTAATCAATACATTACACAAAGAGTTTTGGGAGCAAAAGACATTCGCCATGCACGCTGGGGCGTGATGTTAGCAGGTTTGTTGAAGTTTTTGCCACTCTTTATTATGGTCTTGCCAGGCGCAATGGCGATTAGCCTATTTCCAACGATTGAGAACTCCGATATGGTCTTCCCAACGATGGTGATCGAGACGTTGCCAATTGGTTTGATTGGCTTGGTTTTAGCAGGTTTGATCTCTGCCATCATGTCGAGTATTAGTTCTACTTTAAATTCTGCTTCCACGCTTGTTGTGGTAGATTTCATCAAACCAAACAATCCCAATATGAGCGAAAAAAGTATTGTCCGTGCGACTCGAATTTCCACGCTCGTTTTCATGGTGATCGCTGCACTTTGGGCGCCACAAATCATCAATTTTGGTGGACTTTGGACGTACTTGCAGCAAATGTATTCCATTTTCGTACCACCAGTTATCGTGCTCTTCGGCGTTGGTATCCTCTACAAACGCGGCAATGGTGACGGCGCATTCTGGACGTTAATAATTGGTGCATTGATAGGTGTACTCTTCTTCGTACTTGGTATTTATGAACTTTGGCCAGTTCACTACACCATCAATATTGGTATCGTAGTCGCCTTGTGTACCGTGATTTTCATCATCGTTAGTCGCAATACACCCGCGCCAGATTATGAAAAAATTAAACCTTATTTATACAGAAAATCGCTCATCAATGAAGGAAATGAAAACATGCCTTGGTACAAAGATTACCGCTATCAGGTAGCGGTGCTGATGGTGTTGTTTGTGTTGTCTTATGTGGTTTGGTGGTAGAATACCTAAGTGCTCGTCAGTTTTCGTTTGAAGGGACATCGAGTCCCTTCAAACGAATCAAGGTTTCCAAAGGGCAAAGCGGCGAATTTCGCCGCTTTGCCCTTTGGAAACCTTACTCAAATCATATGGGTTCGATGCCCATATGATTTGAAAATAAACGGATATTTATGTAAATAATGTGAATTAAATAGAATCACTTAGAGCCATTTTCATTCCCAAAAATTACTTCACTTTCTTTGCCGTTTCATCCCCTCCTTGATGCAAAGTCATACTCTCTATTTTCCCTTCGTCATCTTGATTAAAGGTAACAGAGGCGTCTACTACTTTCAAGAAAAACTCATGTTCACTACTTGGAAAAAGCTCAAATTTTCCTTGTCCTGTTGCTTGCGCAAAGATTTTACCAGCATCCACAGTAATCGTAATGCTGAAATCAGGATCAAATTCATAAACGCCAGCGTATTGTTTTAAAGCTGCTTCGGATAGTTCAATCGCTATTTTTTTCTCTGGCAGTTTGTACGCTTCTCCTTTCCAAATATTTGCAGCAATTCTAACGACTCTCCAAAGCTCATTATCTGTATTATTCGTCAGCAAAATCAAAGTCTGATCGTACTGTAAACTTCTAACAATGTAAGTCCGAAAACCAACCCAGCTACCACCGTGCGAAACTTCTATTACGTTGCCATTTTCATCGTATTTTATGCTCCAACCAAATCCGTAGTCCGTCAAAGTACCATCGTTCAAAACGCCCGAGGTATAGGCAGTCCGCAAACCATGCGCACTCACCAAGGTATCCGTTTTCAATGCTTGATCCCAAGCCAACAAATCGCGTGCGCTTGCATAAATTCCACCATCGCCTACCATACCATTCAAATAGTTGTGGTCGTTCATTTCTGTTTGTTTTTCGTCCACTTGATCAAAGCCATAAACTCTATTTTTAATGCCAAAATCTACGTTGGGTTGGAAAGCTCTCGTATTTGTCATGCCTGCTGGCTGAAAAATGTTTTCGTATAAAAAATCATGGATGGATTGCTTGGAAACACGTTCAATAATGCTTCCTAGAAGAACGTAACCTGTGTTGCTATATTCATATTTTTCGCCTGGCTGGAAATCAATTTCGGGTTGCTGCTCTGCAAATAATTTAACTAGATCTTCATTAGAAGCGATCATTTTATCAGGTGACATTTTTCCAATATCCCAGTATTTTTCAAACAAGTCCATATAATCGGGTAAACCACCTGTATGATGCAGTAGATGCCGAACAGTGACTCCTTCGTAAGGCAATTCAGGAAGGAACTTCCGAATATCGTCCTCGTAGTCCACTCTCCCAGCTTCTTTCAAGATGACAATTGCCGTTCCAATAAATTGCTTGCTCACCGAAGCTAAGCGATAAGAAGAATTAGATTGAAGCAGTTCACCTGTTTCCACATTTGCAATACCGAGCGTTTTCTCAAAAACGACCTTGCCATTTTCTGCCAGAAGCAACGCGCCATTGAAGAACTGGTCTTGGTGCATTTGCTCCAAAGCGGATTCGAGTTCAGCTTTTCGTTCGGGTGTCATTTTTCGCTCAGAAGTATTTTGTGCAAAAGAAAAAACAGTCATAAAAAAGAGTATAGAAGTCAAGAAATAGTGCATAGTAATTGATTTGTTCATATCAAAAGTCGTAGAAGTGTAGCAATGGTTACAATTTTCTTGACCAACGCAATGATATGCTTGATGAATAAGGTGATATTTTGGTTATCATTGTATTTGTAATGACCAATTTTAATTGGTCTTAATCGTGCGCCAAATAAATTTGGCGTTTACGGATTTTAGCAAAACGATAAATCATGAAATTCAGAATCCTCGCCTTTTCTATTTTTAGTTCTTTTCTATTTTCCTCCTGCCAAACCAAAGAAGAAACCCCACCTCCCAATATCCTTTTCATCCTCGCCGACGACCTAGGCTACCACGACCTTAGCATTATGGGCAGCGAATACTATGAAACGCCCAATATTGATCGCATTGCAAAAGAGGGTATGATTTTCTCACAAGGCTATGCCGCTTGCCAAGTGTGCAGCCCCTCGCGCGCGAGTATCATGTCTGGAAAATTTACGGCGCGCCATGGCATTACGGATTGGATAGGTGCGAAAACGGGTGAGGCTTGGAGAGAAAAAGGACGCCACAATCAATTGCTGCCTCCTGATTATGTTCATGTTTTGCCAGCAAGTTATACCACTTTACCAGAAGCATTGAAAGAGCAAGGTTACAAGACTTTCTTTGCAGGAAAATGGCATATTGGAAGTGAAGGAAGCTACCCCGAAGATCATGGTTTTGATATCAATATTGGGGGTTGGGAAAAAGGCTCTCCGATTGGTGGATTTTTCTCGCCTTGGCAAAATCCTAAATTAGAAAATAAGGAAGATGGAGAGAACTTATCTATGCGTTTGGCAAAGGAGACCGTGCAATTTATAGAAGCGCATCAAGACTCTACTTTCTTTGCTTTTTTATCTTTTTATGCAGTTCATGCACCCATCGAAACCACGCAAGAAAAATGGGCAAAATATCGCGACAAAGCAGAAAAAATAGGAATCGCAGAATCGGGCTACGAAATGGGACATTTCCTTCCGATTCGGCAAGTGCAAGATAACCCAATTTATGCAGGTTTGGTGGAAGCAATGGACGATGCAGTAGGAGAAGTATTGAAAGCATTAGATGAACTGGGTTTAGCAGAGAATACGATTGTGGTCTTCACATCAGACAATGGTGGCGTGTCGGCAGGCGATGCTTTTGCGACTGCAAATTTACCGCTTCGAGGAGGTAAAGGTTATCAATACGAAGGTGGCATTCGAGAGCCGTTTTTCATTAAAGTGCCCAAAATGGGTAATGGAAAACGCAATGAAACGCCTGTTATCGGAACAGATTTTTATCCAACGCTTTTGGAATTAGCAGGTGCAGACTTATTACCCAACGAACATCAAGATGGTCAAAGTTTAGTACCCCTTTTGAAGGGCGATAGCATTCAAAGTCGTCCTCTAATTTGGCATTATCCGCATTATGGTAATCAAGGAGGTGAGCCGTCTTCCATTTTGCGCGAAGGAGATTGGAAAGTGATTTATTATTATGAAGATGAACGGACTGAATTGTACAATTTAGCCAATGATCTTTCAGAAAAAAATAATTTGGTGTTGGAACAGCCCGAACGTGCGACGATTATGAAGCAGCAATTATTAGATGCTTTGAAAGGAATGAATGCGCGTTTCCCTAAGCGAGATTCTACTTACGATATGGCTTCGGAAAGGCGACATCTGCTGAGAATGGAGCAAGAATTAATGCCTCGTTTGGAAGAGCAGCGACTGCGTTTTTTGGGGAAGGATTTTGATCCTGAAAATGCTTGGTGGGGGAGTGCAGTGACGGAGGATTGAAAATTGAATATCGTCAACTTAAGGTCTGCATGACGGGTTGATTTTCCATCAAGCCGTCATTTGAGGATGGGAATTGACAACCTCATGAGAAATGAGACCGTCAAAAATCCATAAGTTGACGACATTCCATTTATATTTGCCCACTCTAAAATAGTGAACCCCTTTACTTGCATTCTAACATTTCTGTCAACAATCTTCACTATTTTGATACCTATGAATGCGAGCATAAATGACATCAATTAAGTCACAATCAAAACCGCCTACTCAATACACAAAAAGCGGAAGCGTCAATATTGCCTACCAAGTTTTTGGAGAAGGGAAAACCGATTTGGTCTATATTCCAGGTTGGGTGTCTAATATCGACTGGATGTGGCTTTGTCCAGAATTAGTAAATTTTTTCACTGAATTAGGCAAAGCTGCAAGAGTTATCCTTTTCGATAAACGAGGGACAGGGCTTTCAGACAGAGTAGTTGAACTCTCCACACTGGAAGAAAGAATGGATGATATCAGAGCCGTAATGGATGCAGTAGATTCTAGAAAAGCGATCCTATTTGGACATTCAGAAGGTGGCTCAGTTTCGGCTTTGTTTGCAGCAACTTATCCCAATCGCACGCTTGCGCTGATTGCCTTCGGTATCTTTGCTAAGCGCAAATATTCTCCTGATTATCCTTGGGCACCTACCAGTGAAGAACGAAAGCTCGTTTATGACATGATAGAGAACAACTGGGGAGGCGGAGAAATGAATTTGGGAGACTTAGCACCTTCAAAAGCTAATGATAAAGTTTTCATGGATTGGCTGGCGAATTATTTTCGTTCTGGTGCAAGTCCAAGTGCGGCTTTGGTTTTGACGCGCATGAATACGCAAGTAGATATCATTGATGTATTGCCGTCCATTAATGTCCCAACACTAATCCTGCAACGAGAAAATGATATAGATGTCAAAATAGAGGAAGGACGATTTATTGCTGAACGAATCAAGAACGCAAAGTTTGTTGAATTTGGAGGTAGTGATCACTTATTTTGGGCTGGAAATACCGAAGAAGTGCTTGATGAAATGATTGATTTCATTGAAAACTTAACGCCTCTTGGAGAAAGTAAGCAACAACTACTCACCATTGTGGTCGCGGAAATTTATCCCAACCAATCCAATGCAACAACAAATGCACTGGTGACTATCAATCCAGAGCAGATCAATCAGCAGTTGATTCAAAAATATCGTGGAACACTTCGCCATTCCAATGATCACACTTTTGTATGTACTTTTGAAGGACCAAACAAAGCCATATATTGCTGCTTTGAGCTCCAAAATGCGATACAAAACCTAAATATGAACTTGAGCGTAGGCATTCATGTAGGAAAATGCTCAATTATGAACGATCAATTAGAAGAGGGCAATATTGTCAAGCAGGCAAGAGAAATACAAAATTTAGCAAAGGCGGATCAAATCCTAGTTACACAAAACATTAAAAATCTGCTCCCCTCTGATAGCGTGAGATTTTCAAGCGTAAACACCGCACCAACCAACTTTTTATTACCGCCACTATTCCTAGCAGAAGATCGGTATTTTGAACCCGTAAAATGGACAATTCCCAATCATAGTATTCCAGAAAAGAATGGATTTCTACTCGAAAACGTGATGCGTTGTATAGATGAAAATCTAAAAGATGAAACCTTTGGTGTCGAACGACTTTGCAAGTGTATAGGATTGAGTGAGCGGCAATTACAACGGAAATTGAAAGCGATTACTAATAAATCACCCAATCAAATCATTCGTTCCGTTCGCTTGCATCGAGCTAAAGAACTACTCCTCCAAAAAATGGACAATATTGCTGAAATTGCCTTCCAGACCGGTTTTGCTACGCCTTCCTACTTTTCTAAATGCTTCAAAAAGGAGTTTGGCATCAGTCCGTCGGAATTATTATAGAGATGTCGGATGTGTTACAGTTGTTTAGATAATCTATGAATCTATGGTCGGAAATATGCACTTCATCGTCGGATTTTTGCTACTGTTCCAATGGAGAGTGCTGTATTTTTGTATATCGTAGCCAAGTATCTGCTCACCGCTCAAATAGTATTTCAATTGCCTTTTTCATTACGCTACACAAGATAAATTATGTACACTTCTATTACAATTTTAGCGAGCTAGTTATGGGATAAGGTTAAGTGAAAAGAGCTTAACCTTACCTGTACAACACGATTAAAACAATACCATGAAAAAAATTATTTTCCCACTTATTCTAAATCTCTTATTGCTCTTTAATTTACAAGCACAAATATCGCAGCATCTAAACACTGCCGATCAACTACAAGAGAACTGCCCCGAAACGCTAACAGACGACGAATTGGGCAATTTCATCTTCCCTGGTCTATACGAAGCCACTAATGCCATCACTTCTTCAGGAACAGTATTTTTTACGATTGACACCTTTCTTATGACGGAGCCTGATCCTACAGATTTTGTAGCAGGAGAAAGCATCAATCTAAAGGTTGGATTCCAAGTACAGAAAGGTGCAATATTCACCGCTAAAATTGGGACGCCTAGCTGTGTTACTGGAACAGCAATCAATCTACTTGAAGCAAGAACAGCAGCAATAGAAAGCACCCTATCAGAAATAGAACCAATCACCCTCATTGCTCAACCCAACCCTTTCCAATATGAAACCCAGTTGCACTTTCAATTATCTGAAGCACAGAAAATTAGTTTACAACTCTTGGATCAAACAGGACGCCTAGTGCAGACGATTATTCCGCAGCAAAGACGAGAAGCAGGAGAGTATATATTGAGTTTACGGAATGATCAAGGACTACAAGGTTTTTACTTTCTTATTTTGCGGAGGGAACGGGAACAAATCATTAGGAAGTTGATGATAATTGACAATTAGTGTACAGGATGAAACTCAAATTTCGTCTTTTTCAGATCATAGCGGTATCGATGCCGCCATGAAGTGAAAAGAGCAAAAATCAGAGCTTTTGCTACGTATTAACTTATGTGAAAGTGCAATTTGTTATGCATACCATCAAACTAAGTTGTGCCTTACACGAAAAATAATTATTACTTCCATTTTTTCGCGAGCTATTTTACTCAATGTTTAATACAAAAGATAAAACACCTTTTTTCTCCGTAGTCATCCCGACCTTTAATCGGAGTGCCTTTATAGAAGCTACGGTATGCTCTGTGTTTCAGCAGTCTTTTCAGGACTTTGAAATCATAGTCGTGGATGATGGGAGTACAGATGATACAGCTAGTAAATTGGATGTCTTAAAGAAAATCAATGAAGCTAAATTCAGATGCATCCATCAAAAAAATGAAGAGCGAGGCAAGGCGAGAAACGTAGGCATCAAAAATGCACAGGGCAAGTATATCGTATTTTTAGACTCTGATGATCGGATGCTAGAAAATCATTTACAAGTTCTATACAAACATATTCAACAGCAACCTAATCTTGGCTTTATCGCAACCAAATATGAACTTCGGTCTTTAGAAGCCAGCGAACTTTTAGGTGCTCCCTTAAAGAAGTTTCGGCAAGGCTTCTACGACTACACAATATTGATTGATGGCAACCACTTTGCTTGTAATTTTGCAGTTTGCAAAGAAAAATTGGTTTATTTATTTGAGGAAAACCGTGCCTACGCATCTGTAGAAGATTGGATTTTTTTGATGAGGAATTTGCAGCAACAAAAGATTTTTCTCGCCGATGAACTGACCATTACCATGATTGATCACGCTGGACGATCTATGAAAAATCATCCTTTGCGAATCGAGCGAAAAATAAAAACTGCTATTTATCTCCTCACCAAAATGCGACTTACAGTAAAAGAGCAAAAGAAATTGTTGGGCTATGCTTATTATCATTGTTCTATTCATGCCTATCTCATGTTTAACAGAACGGAGGCGTTTCAATTGCTAAAAAAAGCGATTCAATATTTAGGCATAAATAGTAAAGTCGCCTATATGGGAATTAGAAATTTCGTGGGTAGGCGCAATATCAATTTTATGAAGACTTGTTTATGGGACTCCACGAGACATTTACAAAGGTCTTTTTTATGAGATGGTGTTCATTGATACAGATCAACTAAACTTCAGCAAATTATCTCACTTATAATCAAATCTCTGCGCACTCTGCGTGAAATAGTTTTAAATCAAAGCCTTCCCCTCACATCCTCATTACCAAAACCCCTATGCTTTACCTTAACTTGCTCATTACCAAACTGATAAGAAAGCGAGACTTGTATATTTCGATTGCTGTAATTTTGTCCATAAGTATTCAGTATGCCATTAATTTCGGAAGATAAAGCCTCTAAACTAGCAGTATCAAAAAGATCATTGATTTGTAGGCTGAATTGTAGTTGGTCATTTAAGAATTTCTTTTGCAAACCAATATCAATTTGCCATTGATCTTTACTCTTGAAAATATTACTTCTCCATGCAGAATTGTACCACATATTGACTTGTATTTTCCAACCATTAGTCAGGATGAAATTTTGATTACTAGATAGATAATATTGAAACCCATTTTGAGCCTTTGCATCATAAGAGTCATAAACTTTAGTATGATTGTACATCAAATACGCTTGATTTTGCATACTCCATTTTTCATTGATGTCAATCGGGAAAATTTCGCCGATGCCTAGGTAATTGCCGTCGAAAAAGTTGTCTCGGATGGTTGCTAAAACGCCTTCTTCTGGAAAAGGCAAAAAGAGCGTTCCGAAACCGTTGATTTGTCGGCTGTAATAAAAATTAGTTGTGAATTTGCCTTTAAAAACATGATTGAAGTTGAAGTTATAACTATAAGAAGGCAACAAAAATGGATTGCCTTCTGAATAAGCATTATTGGTAATATAAATACGAAAAGGATTCAAATCTCGGAAACTTGCACGGTTGATTCTTCCGCCAACGCTCCAAGTATATTGATGGTTGTCGTTTTGATTGTACTGCAAATAAGCTGTTGGAAACAGTCGAGTGAACTGACTATCGTTGCGCTGATTCAAAGTAGCGGAAAAACCCGATGCCTTCGTGTGTTCTAATCTTGCGCCTAATTGCACGTTCCATTTGGAAGACAGTTGGCGACTGCCACTTAAGTAAAGCGCAGCAATGCCCTCTTCGTATTCAAAAGTATTAGAAAGCGTTTTGTCCAAAATAGATTCGCCACTTAGCAAATTATAATTCTCAATTCCATTGTCAGAAATATTGAGATTGTACTTTGCGCCATACGTCAGTTTTCCTTTTTCAATTGGATGAACCATATCTACTTTAAAACTATAATTCTGAATCCTTTGATCGGAAAATACATTCCTTGATCTGCTCAATCCTAAATATTCTTCCTCCTTGCTAAAGGACTGAATATCAAAGCGATTTTCTGAAGTTTGGCGATAAGAAAAGTAATCTGCGTCTATGGAAAGTTGCTTGCCTAGAGAATCCAATTTTGTACTAAAATGTAGATTTGCGGCATGATTTTCGCGCAAACGATTGTCGGTATTATCATTGATGAAAGTGGTATCTAGTGTACTATTGGAGAAAAGAAAATCGGTCACTGTGTTCTGTTGAGAACTAGGATGCGCCAATGAGCCTTGATACTGAAAACCAATACTATTGTTGTCGTTGATCTGATAATCATAAGCCAAACGTCCACCAAATTGATCTTGATTGGTGATGTAAATTGCTTCCCAATCTTGCGTGAAATCAGGAAAAAAAGTCGTGCCATATTCAGTATTCCAACTACTTCCTTTAGTGCCATTTAGAGAAAAAGCAAGACTGTGCTGCTCTTTATTGTAAAGTAAACTATTGCGCAGACTCGCAAAGCTATTGCGGTTTTGAGTGTAGGAAAGTACCGTATTATTTCTCCAACTATTATTGCGTCCTTTCTTGAAAACGATATTCACAAAACCTGTATTTCCAGCTGCATCGTATTCCGCAGGTGGATTGGTGATGATTTCTACTTTCTCTACATCATCACTTGAAATAGTAGATAAATAAGCCATTAATTCTTCTCCTTCCAACTGCAATAAGCGACCATTGATGAGTACGCGAACTTCCCCTCGACCAACCAGATTGATTCGATTGTTTTGAACCAAAATACCTGGTGCTAAACTAATCGCTCTCGACATATCCGAACCTTGTGCAGCGATGCTTTGACTCAAATTAAAGACCAAGCGATCTGTTTTTCGCTCAATCAACCGCCGTTTTACACTCACCGTTACTTCGTTCAAAACTGCTCCATTTGTTTGCAACACGATTTCTCCCAAATCCAAATTATCTTCCACTTTCAGTGCTCGGCTATATTCTTCAAAACCGACATAAGTTATCTTCAAAATGTACTGGTCATTAGAGACATTCACTTCAAATTTTCCATCTATATCGGAAACCGTTCCGTGTAGCAAAGTGCTATCTTGATGCAATAGAGATACATTACAAAAGGCGAGTGCTTCCTCTCCATCGGAGACGAATCCTTTGATCGTAGATTGAGCAAAACTGTGATTAAAAGAGCTAAGAATTAAGCTAAAAAATAGAATGGTTTTGATCTTCATCTTTAGTCTATTCATTTATATTTTAAATCAATAACTCAAAGATGAAGGCATTTACATTGCAGCGCGACGGACTTTGGAAAGTCGAACGGATTAGCAAGGAAGTTTTTCGTTCGAGTTTAAATTGGATGCGTTCGACTTTGTTGTAAGGGATTGATTAATAGTGTTTTAAGACTTGAAAGGTTTTTACGGAAAGAGTGATGCTTGGAGCGGTTTAGAATCTTAGTGTTTGTTTTTTAAAAGGTATGTTTTACGTCTCATTCTCGGCTGGCGTCCTTTCTATTAATTTTAACTCTTCGCTAGGCTGTTGCGAAATTACAATTTATCTATCAAGTTATCTGTTTGCTCTATTAGTGTTTCGATTGCTTCTTTATTATGACCAGCGGGATGTATCTTTCCGAAAGATCCAATATCATTATCAAAATATTTACCTGAGGCATTTTTGTACTCCTCTAATATAGACAGGTCACATAAGATATTCGCTCCTTTATCTGGAGACGACTGGTGAAACCCAAAGCCTTCTCGCACCATTCTCGTATTTAATAATGAGCCAGGATTTACTGCAATTACAGTTAGCTCAGGTTCGGTTTTTGCTAATTGAAAACTCCACATAGTCAATGCTAATTTACTTTGTGCATAAGCTGCCTGAGTGGATATTTGTTCCTTTCCCATTAATGCTTCCATTGAAACGGGTGCTTGTGCGGCTGAACTTAGATTAATTACTCTTGTATCATTTCCCTTTTTGAGCAATGATAGTAGTCTCTTGGTTAATAGAAAAGGCGCAAAGTAATTAACAGCAAAACGAGTGTCTAAATCGTCGACCGTCCTTGAAACTGCACTTTTATAAACTCCTGCATTGTTAATGAGTACATCCAATTTAGATAACTCATTATTGACTTGTATTGCCATTTTTTCAATCGCACCTAAATCTGAAAAATCAGCTACAAAACCCTTTATATTCTCATTATTAGACTCCTCTTTTATCTCTGAAAGGACAGTCTCTAATTTATCTGAATTTCTTCCGTGTAAATAAATTTCGTGACCATCTTTTGCAAGTTTGATAGCTGCTAATTTTCCAATGCCATCAGTACTTCCAGTTATTAAAATCGTCTTTCTCATATTTTGATCTCTTCTTTTATTTGTGAATGAAAATGAGGTAAAACTTTTTCCGCTAACTCTTCCAACGTAACATCAGTATCTCTCCTATTGAAGCGAAGATTGATAGCAATATGGTTCACTCCGATTTTTTGCATTTCCCGAAAATATTCGATTAAATAATTCGCTCCGATGCGAAAACCTAATTGAATAGCTTGTGGTTTGAAGTCATCCTCCTCTTCCAGAATAACGTATAAAGGCTGCATAAACGGCTTATCATAATTATGATGTTTTGCTATCGCTCCACGCCATTGGGCAATGGTGTATGCCTGCTGCATTGTAGGTCTTGGGTAGTATATCCAACCATCTCCATGTTGGGCATTCCATTCCGTGGTTTGCCGACTGAAACCTGTAATTAACATTGGAATTTTAGTTGAAGCAGGTTTAGGTAGAACATCTATTTGTCCAGTTAATGTACCATGTTGATTTTCTTCTAGTACCGGAAAGTCCTTCTGTGATGCACGGATATAGTTGAAAGCATCTCGAAATAAGGCATCTCGCTTTTCAAAAGTAATATTCATAGCAGGGTATTCGGTAGGTCGGTCACCCGAAGCTACCCCCATTATTAGTCGTCCATTTGATAACTGGTCAATAGTGGCCGCAGATTTGGCAACATGAACAGGATGATGCAATGGTAAGGCGATACTTGCTGCACCCAAGGCAATGGTGTTGGTTTGTCCTGCCAAAAAGCCCAAATAAGTGAAGGGGTCAAAAGTTTGCCCTGCATCTCCAAAAAACGGCACATGAAAAGGAACATCTCTGACCCATATTGCTTTGAAGCCTAACTTTTCAACCAATTGTACTCTTTTTAAATGATGCTGTAAGCTCGGAACAGTACTTTGACTATAATTTTCGATAGGCACAACTACACCTAAACTCAATCGGTTAGGTTCAAATGTGCGATCGAAGCCATTATTTATAGATTGAAAATTTTTCATTGGAAATATATTCTAATTCTCGACATTTTTCTTTTTCCATGTGTATGCTATTTGCGCATTACAGTTTTGCCAATTAGTTTAGATTCACTTTTTCCCAGATAAATCATATTGGAAGCGTCTATATTCTTTGGTTTTTCTTCGCTCTCAAAAGATTCCCCTACGGGTTTGACCAAATAAGGTCCACTATCAATTTCGATATATGCCATTACATTTTCTCCTCGAGCTGAAGTAATATGAGGTTGACCTTTTGGTTGTGTCCAAATGGAGCCTATTGGCATCCACATTTCTAGAGCACTTTCATCAATTATGTAACTCACCATTCATTACAATCGCTCGATAAGTGATGTTATGGATATGTGGTGGTGACGAAAACCCATCTTTGAATTTGCCGATGTAACCTGTGGCAACATTTTCTCTAATGTTTCCATAGACTGCTCCTGCTTGTGGTGCCTTATCACAGCGTTCAGGGTTTAACGGTATGAAATTAAGGTCTTTACTCAAACCAATTTGATTTGTAGGATTTTCAATCTTCACTCTATCAATTACCTGTTTTGTATGTGTTTTCTGTTGCTCTTGACAAGAAAAAATTAAACTTGAGACTACTAGAATTCCAAATATTTTTTTCACTAAATTTAATCCTTAAATTGATTGAATAATTTTGTTTAAATCCCTTCTTGATTTCGGTCTTTTTCTGGGTTGATTCTGGTCTTGTTCATCCCGATATCCGATGGCAACTGCCACCATGGTATGATAATTATCCAAGCCTAAGATTTTATTATAATTTTCAGGCTCAATACCTTCCATTGGCGTCGAATCAATACCTATTTCTGCACAAGCACTAAGGAATATGCCCAAAGACAAATACAGTTGATGACCAAACCAAGCCTTAATTTGTTCTTCTGATTTAGGCTTAATAAATTCTTTAAAATAGTTGACTGCCCCTTCTGGTAATTCTTCTGAGATTTGTTTTTCGAAGAGCGAAATATTATCAATTCTACTAAAGACGACCAGTGTGTCACAATTCAGAACTTTATTGGTATTTAGCCACGAGACTTCTGAAAGTTGCTTTTTGGTTTGTTCATTTTGAATAAAAGTAAATTTCCAAGGTTGACTGTTGATTGATGATGGGCTAAGG
>JBCDFY010000032.1:0-39952 GCA_039176995.1 Bacteroidota bacterium | reverse complement strand
GTTGAGGCGCAAACCGAGAAGATTTTATACACTATTTAATTTTAGTAGGGTGACACTGGGTTGCCTTACTTTTTTGTATTTTAAATCTTGGAGCTTTTTAAAAGCTCCAAGATTTGGGAATCTTAGAAAAATGACGTACCGATTGTTAAAATTAACAAGTATATTATTCATCACTCTGCTGCTGTTGGTTCAAAATGGACTTGCACAACAAAAAGAGGTGCCTCCGTCCTTTCACTTTGAAATATTCGACTTACCCAACAACGAACTTGGCAACCACGTCCAGACCATCGCACAAGACTCGTTTGGTTTCATTTGGTTTGGATCGCAATATGGCTTACATCGTTGGGATGGTTACAAATTCAAGACTTACCTCCACGATCCTTTAGATTCTATCAGCATTTCTTCTAGCTATGTCGAACATATTCACGTAGCAAAAGATGGCTCACTTTGGCTAGGAACTTGGGGTGGCGGTTTAAATCATTTCGATCCTAGTACAGAAATATTTACCTCTTATTTTCATGATGCAGAAAATCCAAATAGTCTAAGTAATAATTTTGTTTCGGACGTACTAGAAGATCGCGATGGCAACATCTGGATCGCTACTCAATATGGCGTAAATCGATTCAATCCAAAGACCAAAAAATTCAAACATTTCAAGCATAATCCGAATGACAGCCGCAGCTTGAGCTACGATATTTGTAGCAAAATATTCCTAGACTCAGAAGGAATTCTATGGTTTGGAACAGGTTGGGTATGGGAGGAAAGCGAAGCTGGCGGATTAAATCGTTATCATTCCAAAACAGAAAATTTCACGCGCTACACCCATGACCCAAAAAATAATAATAGTCTAATTTCCAATAAGGTAATGGAAATATTTGAGGATTCTAAAGGCAACTTTTGGGTTGGTACTGCGGGAGATGGATTGCATCTAATGAACCGCCAAAGTGGCACTTTCAAACGTTCGAATAATACCGCAGAAAGAAGTGGGAAATTGAGTACACCTCGCCTTTACACAGCTTCAGATTGGCATATGCGTTTTGTTTTTGAAGATCGAGAACAAAAATTGTGGTTCGGCGCATGGCTAGGTGGTATTAAGTACTTCGATCCTACCACGAATGAAATTGAGCACTACTTTGCAGGACGTCCAAACGCGAGTCTTCCTGATGATTTCGTTTGGGATATGTTTCAGTCTAAAGACGGTACGCTTTGGGGACATACAGCTGGTAAAAGTGCTAAGGTTTTTAAAGTAGTTAAGGAAAGTACTCTGTTTAATTATGTTCCAATTACACCAGAGAGTCAAGTATATATTTTTCATCCAGAAGAAAATGGTGATTTATGGGTAGGAACAAAAAATACAGGCCTACTCAACCTGAATGCGGAAAGAAATTACAGCATCATTTACAAAGATGATCCTAAAAAACCTGTGCGTCCTAATGAGGAAAATCATGTCTTGCAATCCTACGAGCGTAAATCTCGCTTATTTGATAATATCGTTAAAATAGAAAGCGATGATGAGGGTTACTTGTGGCTTAAGAAAGAGTATGGAAAATACTCGGGGCTATTACGTTTTCATCCTCAAAAAGGAGAAATCACTCCTTTTTTCTATCAGCCAGACGTATCCCTTGATGATCCAACTCATTACGTCATTGCAGATATTCTGAAAGATGAACAAGGAAGAATTTGGGTAAGTACAGGTAATGGAGAACTCCATCTCTACGAAGCTCAAAATCAAAGTTTCTGTTCTTTAGGTAAACCACAAAATAGAACCTTCGAAGAATGGGATTCCTTTCAAATAAAAATGGCAAAAGGTCAAAATGGGAAAATTTGGTTAAGTGGCATCAATAAATATGTAGACGAGAGTACTTTCCCTTTCATTTGGCAATTCGATGCTAACACGGAAGAGTTCAGCTCGCTTGATTTGGATATGCGTGTTGGCAAGTCTAGATATAAAGAATTTGTCTATGGATTGGAAGAAGATCAGCAAGGAAATCTTTGGATTGCTACGCAATACGCGCTCCGAAAAGTGAATCCCACCAACAGTTCAGTTGAGTTTTTTAACAGTACTCAATTTGGAGCTTCCAATTTCAGAGGATTGGTGTTGGATGAAAAGGACAATGTTTGGCTTATGGGAGATGGTTTGGTTGTTTTTGATCCCTTGAAAGGAGAAAGTTTTACCTATCACGCGGATTCGGGCATCAAAGTTTTACCCTGTTATTTAGGGGCAATCTCAAAGGGAAAAGACGGAAAGATTTATATTGGTGGTAGAAGCGGATTTCAATATTTTGAACCAGAAAAGTTAAGGGATCAGTCCACTAAAAATCCACCTCAAGTCATCATTACTGATTTTCAATTGTTGAACAAGCCTTATGTCAAAAATGGTGTTCAATTGTTTCCCAACAATGCAGATGAAAACACCGTGATTGAATTGCGACATGATGAAGATGTGTTCACGTTCAGTTTTGCGGCGCTGAATTTTCTGCAACCCGAAAGCAATCGCCACGAATACCGCCTACTGGGTCATGATACCAACTGGCGTTTGACTGGATTAGAACCAAAAGTAACTTACATCAAGGTTCCACCTGGCGAATATTCCTTCCAAGTGCGCGCCGCTAATCACGAAGGTGTTTGGGGAGAAACCCAATCTGTAGATATAAAGATTTTACCACCTTGGTGGAAAACTTGGTGGGCATATACTTTGGTGAGTCTGCTGGTTTTGGGTATATTGTTCAGTGTTTATCGTTTTCAAGTTACCCGCCAATTGGCAAAAGCAGAAGCCACTCGTCTGAAAGAACTTGATGCTGCTCGGACACAGTTGTATACTAACATCACCCACGAATTTCGCACGCCTTTGACGGTTATTTTAGGTATGGCGCAACAAGTGAAAAACAATCCAAAAGAACATTTTCGATCTGGTTTAGATATGATTGCTCGAAATGGAGAAAGCTTGCTGGATTTGATTAACCAAATGCTAGATTTATCCAAAATAGAAAATGGGAAATTATCTCTCAAATTAATCCAAGGAGACATAGTAAGCTATTTGCGCTACTTGGTAGAGAGCTTCCATTCCTTCGCTGAAAACAAAGATATTCAAATCCATTTTCTTTCTGATTTGGAAGCAAAAACGATGGACTACGATCCTGAAAAAGTCCAACAAATTATCAGCAATTTGTTGTCCAATGCAGTAAAATTTACATCGGCTGGTGGTAACATTTATCTGTCCGTCGGACAAAGTGAACAGCAGCAACTCTGGGTAAAAGTAAAAGATACAGGTAAGGGGATTCCAGAAGAAAAAATTCCTCACATTTTTGATCGCTTTTATCAAGTAGATGATAGTAATACCAAAGAAGGAAACGGTTCTGGAATTGGTTTATCTTTGACTAAAGAACTGGTGCATTTAATGAATGGCAAAATTGCAGTGCGCAGTGTATTGGGAAGAGGAACGGAATTTACTGTCCATCTCCCAATCAACAATAATGCGCGTTATTCCCAGCGCGAAATTTTACAAAAAGCAGCCCCAAATCATATTCCATCTAGCAAAATAGAAGTCCTTTCTAATCAAAATGCTACCACAGATTTATTGCTAATCGAAGACAACCCTGATGTAGTGCGTTATCTATCTTCCTGCCTTGTTGACAGATATCGCTTACATATTGCTTATGATGGAAAGGAAGGCGTAGAAATAGCCAAAAAAGTTGTTCCAGACTTAATTATTTCGGATGTGATGATGCCTAAGAAAGATGGTTTTGAGGTTTGTGAAATTTTACGACAAGACGAACGAACTAGCCATATTCCCATCATCATGCTCACCGCTAAAGCAGATATGGAGAGCAAGCTGGAAGGACTAGAACACGGCGCAGATGCATACCTGGCAAAACCGTTCCAAAAAGAAGAATTACTATTGAGAATCAAGAAGTTACTAGAACTGCGTCAGCAATTGCAACTGTATTATTTACAACTGGTTGGCGTAGGAAAAAATACAAGAATCATCAAAGATATACCCAAGATGGAGTTGGAAGATCAATTTGTGCAAAAGGTGCGTGGAGTCGTGAATCAGAACTTAGATAATTTCGATTTTTCGGTCGAACAATTGTGCAAAGAAATCGGTATGAGCAATTCGCAATTGCACCGCAAATTATCCGCTTTGACAGGTTATTCTGCCACTAAATTCATTCGCTATGTTCGTCTGAATCGTGCTAAGGTATTGCTTCAAAATCCTGAGCTGACGATTACTGCCGTTGCTTTTGATACAGGTTTTAACGACCCAAGTTATTTTGGACGGGTGTTTAAGAAGGAGTTTGGTGTGACGCCTATGGAATGGCGAAGTGAGGAAGTGATAAAGAGCTGAACGTTAAGGTTGTAAGAAATTTAGAGTTGAGACATAGATATAGATAGATTTAGTTTGCACTATACTGAGTCTGATTTCACCATTTCTGATTTCACCATTTCTGATTTCACCATTTCTGATTTCACCATTTCTGATTTCACCATTTCTGATTAAAAGATGTCTTATTCTCTCGGAAAGTCCCCTTGAAAACAAGGCGAAAAATTTATTTTTCGTCTTGTTTTACATTCTTTCTGGCATTGCAACCCCTAATAACGACATCCCATTCTCCAAAACCTGCGCAGTCAATTGACTCAAAGTCAAACGAAAGTGCTTTGCTGCTTCTGATTCTGCTTTGAGAATAGAATGATCGTGGTAGAATTTGTGGAAAGTTTTAGCTAAATCATAGCAGTAATTCGCAATTTCTGATGGATCGAGGTTTTCAGCTGCATTCTTTACTAATCCTGGATACGCATACAGCTTTCCGAGTAAATCTTTCTCCAAAGTTTCTAATTTATTATAAGCAGTATACTCACCATTCGTTTTACCTGCTTTTCTCAAAACGGACTGAATACGTACAAAAGCATTTTGTACATAAGGTCCAGTTTGCCCTTGCATATCTACGGACTCTGCTGGATTGAAAACCATGCGTTTCTTTGGCTGCACTTTGATGATGAAAAACTTCAAAGCTGCTAAGCCAATTTTTCTAATGATTTCATCGCGTTCGGTTGTGGAAAGCTCAGTCAATTCACCTCTTTCTTCCACATTTTTTCGCGCTTCCATTACCACTTCTTCAATCAAATCATCGGCGTCCACGACGGTTCCTTCTCTGCTTTTCATTTTTCCAGTCGGTAAATCTACCATGCCATAAGACAAGTGATGCAGCGCATCTGCATATGGTTCACCAACCCTCTTGAGTACTTCAAAAAGTACTTGAAAATGATAATTTTGTTCATCACCCACCACATAAATCATACTATCTACACCAAAATCTTGGTAACGCAATTGTGCTGTTCCCAAATCTTGCGTCAAGTAAACCGAAGTACCGTCCGCTCTCAAAACAATTTTATGATCGAGTTTAGAATCTGTTAAATCTACCCAAGTCGAGCCATCTTCTTTTTGATAGAAAACACCATCAGAAAGTCCTTTTTCTACCGTTTCTTTTCCTAAAATATAAGTATCCGATTCGTAGTAGTTCTTGTCAAAATGAACGCCCAATCGTTTATATGTTTCCTCAAAACCATCGTACACCCAAGTATTCATTTTTTTCCACAACGCACGCACTTCGGGATCGTTGGCTTCCCAAGCGAGGAGCATTTCGCGGGATTCTTTACCTAGTTGGCTGTACTCATTAAAGTAAGTATTCTTGTAGGCCTTGAAAAAGGCAGCTTCGTCTTGCTCCCCTTTACTTTTGGCTTCGTAAACGGTTTTTCCTTCTTCGCTGGCTTGCCAAGCCTCGTATTCGGCACTTAATTTTCGATTAAACAGCACATAAAATTTCCCTACAAAATGATCGCTCTTAATACCTTCGGATTCTGGCGTTGCACCCTTCCCAAATTTCTGCCAAGCTAACATACTTTTACAGATCGCAATGCCTCGATCATTTATGATTTGTGTTTTAATCACTTCATAACCAGCCGCTTCGAAGAGTTGTGCAGAAGACCAACCCAGCAGGATGTTTCGGATGTGTCCTAGGTGCAAAGGCTTATTCGTGTTGGGAGAAGAATACTCTACCATTACCTTTTTACCATTACTTGGATGCTTGCCATAAGTCGCATTGACACTAGCAGTTTGCAAGAAATTCTTCCAATACTCATCACTAATCACTAAATTTAAGAAACCTTTGATAACATTGAAATCAGTAACTTCTGCTAGGTTTTCTTTCAAGTAACTCCCCAAATCTTCTCCTATCGCTTCGGGCTTTTTTCTTGCCGCTTTGCTGAATGGAAAAACAACGACTGTATAGTCGCCCTCAAATTCTTTGCGAGTCGGTGAAATCGTTACTTTTTCTGCTGGAAAATCACTATCGTACAAGCCTTTTACGGCACTGGCTACTCCTTCTTGAAGTAAGTTGAATATGTCTATTGTTGTAGTTGTCATTTATCAGTAGGATTCAATATTTTTTTGATTAAACGGTCGAAGTCTTCAAAGTCGGTTCGGAGTTGTTGGGTGTTGAGGAGTTTTAGTAGAGCTGAAGCATGTCGTACTTTATGATATTCTTCGTTGATCCTTGTTTTCTTAGTCAGTTGTTTCAATAATTCAGAAGGCTTTTTAATTTGTTTTGGAGTTTTATTCTTTAGCTTTTTGGAGAGATCAATACCATAAAATTTATCTAGCATTTCAGGTTGTGAAATAAACCATGCCTCTACTTCTTGCACCATAAAAAAGACTTGTTCGGAATGCTCAGTAAGATCCAGTTTAAGTAATTCCTCTTCCCTTAATTCTTCTGAATGGTCTAAATCAATCAGCAGAAAAGAGAAAGCAGCTTTGCTATTTTTGAATTTATTAATGGCTTGTAATCTACCCCCACCCATCAGTATTTTAGGCATATTTCCTTCAAGCACCTTCTCTAGTAGTTTAGAGAATCCTTTTGATAAATCTCCATTTGATGTATCAGGACTACCTTCTATAAATAATACTTTCTTTTTCTTTCTCATCTTACCATCTTTTACCACCAATATCTCCTGCTCGCCACATTTCTCCTACATTAAAAGAATCATACCAACCTTCAAATTCATCTTCATCATATTCTTCCACAGCACTCACATTATTCTCATACTTTTCAAATACGCGAATATTCTCCAAATCAAATTTATCTAACAAGTGAGCTGAGTGTGTAGCAATAATAAAAGTAGTATTTTGTTCTCTTGCAATTTCTCTTATTAGTCTAGCTAAACCTTGTATCATATCTGGATGTAAACTCATTTCTGGTTCATCCAAACAAATTAGCTTTCCCCGGTTAGGGTTCAACAAAATTGTTAATAAACATAAATAGCGAAGTGTTCCATCTGAAAGATGAGCAATATGTACTGCGCTGTTCAATCCACCTTCATCTAGCAGCAATTCAATTATTCCAGAACCCAACATATTGAAATCAAAGCCTTTGAAATGAGGATTTACATCATTCATTGCTTCAATGAGTTTTCGATATTCCTTTTTGTGATTAATTTTAAGGAGGTTGATGATTTGGGCTAGATTGCTACCATCTTTTGATAAAGTTTTGCTGATAGAGGTAGCAGAAATAGACTTTCTGATTTGGCTATTAAAGCTCGTGTCAAAATGAGTATAGATTTGAAGTTCTTTAATTGCTTGTTTTATCGCCCATAAGTGCGGAAAATCTCCTATTTCTGAGCCAGTAATTTGTGCGAAAACAAGTTCTCTATCATTATAATTTATTGCTTTTCCTTTTATTGATGCTGTTCCATTATCATTAGGTGCTATCTTTTGTGTTAAGCTGCCAGCTCCCGCAAATCCGTTGAGATACTCAAAATCTCCAATTAACAATTTTTCTTCTGTGATATATCCATTTTCTCCAGTTGACTGGTTCAGTTCAATACTATATATAACATTATTATTTGAAAAGGGAAAACCATAGAAAGTGCCAAGTTTCGGGGCATCAAAAGCAAATGTTAGCTTAATTCTACTTAATTCAGTATTTCTCTCAACTGCCTTACAAAAAATACTATTAAATCCACCATGTTTAGAAATAATCAAATTCTGTAAATCTGTTTCTCCATTGCCTGCAACGCCTACTTTTAGCAACTCTAAAGCCTTAAACAAATTTGACTTCCCCGAACCGTTGATTCCGACCAATAAATTAGTCTGTTCATGAAGGTTGATCTTTTCCTCCTTAAAACTAAAAAAGTTAGTCAGTTGAATAGATTTTATCATAACTAAATACTCTAATCAATCACGAAATTGATATTCATTCTTTGCATCAAAGAAGCAATCAAATTTTGCTCCTCTTAATTGGCAGGATAGATTTTGATGGTCTTTTAGGTTTCTGCAATTCGACGATCTATTTGCTGCAGTCGATGCTCTACATTTTTGATGTTTAACAACCATTGCTTTCTAGCTTGCTCTTGCTCTCTTGCAGACAGTTTTTCAAAATCTGTCTTGAAAGATTCCATCAAATTATCCCTTCCTTTTTGGTTAGAGAGCTGACTGTATTTTTCCAAATATTGATCTAAAAAGTCATTTTTCATACCAATGGTTACTTCAATTGAGTTTTTTATTCCAAACCTCATCATTTTCGTCTATGTACTGAATCAATCCTTCCTCTTTTGATATGATCATATCCTTCATTTTGTAACTAGAACAGTTTACGGAGTCAATACAATCAATCTTGATCACAGATAATATTCTACCATCCCATTGAAATTGGCTATCAAAAGAAGTAATAATTGCCTCGCTAGAAGTAAAAGGATTATTATCTCCAGTTCTCCAAGTTGCATAGATCTCACTCACAGTATCCGCCATGGGATTAATTTCAATTCTGTTATTAAAAGATGCCGAAATAGACCAATCTAAACTATCATTTAAGGATGTTAAGTTTATGGTTTCAAGATTACAATTAGCTCCACATTCATCTCCTCCACAAAATTCTTTTTCACTTGTTCTTTCAACCAAAAAAGTATCTATTGATCTATTACTGCTTTCGTAAATAAGATTACTTTTATCATCATATGGTATTATCCATGAAATTGCTTCTGCTGACAATTCTGGAGTAGGAGGTACACATCCACAATCTTGCGAGGTCACTAGACAACAACTATTTAGAACCAATGATAAAATGATTATTGCAGCTAAATTATTAATCATAATCAAAAACGATTACTTAGTCCATAATCAGGCAAAATTTAAACCGCCTATCAAAAATAATGTTTGAGCCTTATCTTTGACTTTCGTTTTAAGCCGCCAAAAGTAAGAAAAGAATTCATCTTTATAACAAACAACAACTCAACATCATTAATTCCGCCTTCACTATGAAAAACACACAAACTGTAGGGATAGACGATATGGCATTGTATGTGCCAAAACTATATTTACCTATCGAAACATTAGCAGCAGAACGTAACATTGAATACGTAAAACTTAACAAAGGTTTGGGATTAACGCATATGGCAATTCCTGATGTGCACGAAGATGCCGCGACCATGGCAGCAAACGCTGTCTCGGAATTAATTGATAAAAATGACTTAAACCCGCGTTCTATTGGGCGCATTTATTTAGGCACGGAAAGTGCGTTAGATGGTGCAAAACCTACGGCAACTTATGTCGTGCAAATGTTAAAGCAGAAATATGCGCCAACTTGTGGAGAAGATTGCTTTAAAAATTGTGATGTAGTAGATTTAACTTTTGCTTGCGTTGGAGGTGTGGATGCACTGCACAATACTTTGGATTGGGTGCGTGGCGATGAAAATCGTATTGGAATCGTCGTCACTTCCGATTTTGCGAAGTACGAATTGGCTTCCACAGGAGAATACACACAAGGGGCAGGCGCAGTAGCGATGTTGGTAAAACATCAGCCGCGTTTGTTGGCGATTAGCGATCCTGTGGGCGTTGGAATGCAAAGTGCGCATGATTTTTATAAGCCATTGCGGACGTTTAGCAAGAAGCAAATTGTGGAAGAAACGCTTCGTTTAGCAGGCGTGGAAGCAGATGCAGCAGACGTGCTAGAGAAGCTGAATGGTTCGCTAGAAGTCAATGGTTTTATAGATGATAATGATGAAATCTTGACCATCCATAAAGACACGCCTATCTTTGATGGACCTTACTCTAATTTGACTTACCAAAATCGCATTCGAGAAGCGTATGAGCATTGGCGCGAGCAAGCAATTGGTAAAGAAAAAATAGTCGAAAGTGAAAGCATTTTGAATCGTTGGGAACGTTTGATTTTCCATTTGCCCTATGCTTTTCATGGCAAACGCATTTTCTCTGAAATTTATATGCAGGAAAAAATACGAACTGGCGAATGGAAGGATTTTGCAGCAGAGAATGAACTAGAAATCCCACAACGCGACCAATTCGACGACCAAAAAACTTACGATAAAGCTCAAGCCAATTTTTTACGTGCCATCACCAAAACCAACGATTATCGCGCAATGGTGAGAGCAAAACTAGAAAAAGCGCAACGCGCCTCTGGTCTCATTGGCAATATGTACGCTTGCTCCATTTTCTTAGCCTTAATGAGTACACTGAATGCAGATTTGGAAGAAGATGCAGATTTGGAAGGCAAGCAATTCGGTTTTTTCGGATACGGAAGTGGCTCTAAATCAAAGGTTTTTGAAGCAGAAGTGCAGTCAGGATGGAAAACGGTAGTTGAGAACTTCAAACTTAATCATAAGTTGGAAAATCGCAATGAAATTGACTATTCCACTTATGAACAGCTACACCGTAAACGTTTGGCAAAAAGTGTGCAGACGGATAATGGCAAGTTTGCGATTTCGGAGATAGGGACAGAAGGTGTGAAATTAGGTGCGCGCTATTATGAATTGAAGTGAACAGGACAGAAAAAATATTGTCTTTCGGTGCTTGGGGAAATTGGGTTTTCTCCGAGCATTTTTTTGCTAGCTTTTGAGTTTTATTTCCATATTCTACGAAATTTCACTAGTTCAATCGTATGAAAAATATTACTTGCTCACTTTTCCTAATTTTGTACAGTTTTGCTCAAGAGAAGCAATGTGATTCCAAGAGAACCTTTGGATTTTACAAATCTACCAGTTGAGAGTTTTTACTAGAATTATATTACCCTTTCCGATAATACATCAAAACGCCTCCAAACAAAGTAATCAAAGCAGCTAAAACGGTCGCCATTTTCATGGAATACCGAATGTGACGAACGAAAGTATCAATTTCTTCTCGCATATGTGGATAGCGCGGATAAATCTCGGACTCCATTTTCTTTTGATCCAAAAAATGTTTTGCTCCAAATTCGACTCCATTTTGTACCAACTTTTTGTACGTCTTGAATACTTTGATGCGGAAATAGATATTTAAAAAAAGCATGGCGGCGAATAAGCCGATGATTAAGAAGAGTAGTGTTCCTTCCATACAATGAGAGAATTATTGAATTTTAGAATAAGGGAATAGTTGCTTACACTAATTCTTTACGGATGATTTTTAAACGTTCTTCAATAGAGACGTGTTTTTTCTCCAAGAATTGAATTTGTTGGGCTTCCAACTCCAAATGCCGATCAAAGCCATTGAAGTTATCGTCTATTTGCTGGCTGATGTGCTTTACGTAGTGCTTCAATTTCTCAGTTACTTCGTCTTCTAATTTACTCCGTCCTTTTTGAATTTCGGAACGGAATCCATTTAAGATTTTCCTTCTTTGCACGACAGTTGTGATACCTGCAAAAAGTAGACCAACGGCAGTCAAAATGCCGCCTGTAATGTCAAAAACTGCACCTTGCGCTACGGCAGTCAGCACTGCACCGATGACTGCTACACCACTTCCAGACATCAAGTTTGAGGATAAATTTCCTTTGTTGGGAAAAAGTGATTCATCTCTAAAATTCTCCGTTCTACTCATGAAGGTTGAAAAGGCTTCTTGCAATTCTTTCAATACATTGCTGCGTTTTTCGGCAATGTCGGAGAAGATTTCATGATTATTTTTGAGAATGGTTTGGCTGTTTTGTAGCTTTAGATCAATCATTTTTGCCATTTGTTGGATGCTATCCGCAAGGTCGAGGACGCTATCGTTGAGCTTTTGATTGAGTTCTAGGTTGAGGTCTTTTTCGAGTTCACTAGAAATGCCTTCAAGCCATTCTTTGGCAGAAGATTTTTTGTCAAAAATGGACGCAAAAGAACGTTTGACTAAGGAGAAGAAGCCTAAACCACTTGCTAGCTCGTCATCCTTTTTACGCGTCACTCGATCATAGCCTGCCAAGAGATTCTCTACTAAAATATCTACCTGATTATTAGACTTCACAGCTTGCTGTCGCAAGGTTTCTTTTACATCTTCTCGGAAAGCAATATCTGCGTCCCACTGTTTTTTGCGGGTCAATAAGCCACCGTAGATTTTTTCGTTAATGTTAGTAGAAAGATCAACATTGTTCTGCAATTTCAAAACAGGTGCTTTGCCTCCAGTAATATTATCTTTAATGTAATTTCTGACTTCGATAAATCCACTTTCTGTGATCTCGCCATCCAATTCTTGCTTCGCAGAAACTGAGAAAATTTGTGGTTCTTCAATACCTTTTTTCTTTGCATAATCACGTACCCCATTTTCATTCACTTTCAAATCTGCTTCGGGCATCAAATCTTTTTGCTGCAAGACAAAAATGATCTTTTTGCGCCATTCATCATTGATATAATCAAAAAAGTCCCAAGCGGATTGGCGATACGGATTTTTGGCTTCGAAGACAAAAACGATTAAATCTGAGGCAGGAATGAAGCGTTCTGTGATTTCTTGATGATGTTGGATAATGGCATTCGTGCCAGGGGTATCTACAATCGCAATTTCCTTTAGGATTTCAATGGGTTCGTATATCTTTTTTAAATACTCATTGATGACCGTCACTTTTTCTTCTTCACTATATAAAATCTGTTGAATGGTATCCGTCATTGGCTGAGGCGCAACTTTAGCAATCTCTTTATCCGTTTCCAAAAGTGCATTGATAAAGCTGCTTTTTCCAGCTTTCACTTCACCCACAATCACAAACATGTAGGGCTCATCAATTCGATTGCGCAATTCACTTACGGTTTGCGCCAGTTCTTGATGTCCAATATTCACCGTCAAGTCATGCAAATCCTTAACGATTTCGCTGATCTGTGTTCGGTACTGTTGTAAGTCGTTGTCGAGTATTTTTGCCATAAGCTTTGTGGTTTGAGGTTGTTCGATGTGGTTTGAAATGATTTCACCTTTTGAAGTAGTCTGATAATGTCTCTCTCTTTATTCCAAATAAAGTATGGCTTGTGGTCCAGTGCAAAAAAGCAAATCCAAGATACTTAAATTTGGTACAAATCCATGTCGCTCCTGAAAGACTTGAACGTAGGGAATCGTTTCAAAAGAAAGTGCTTCTTTATGACGCGATTTTTTCGCTCGGATACTATCTCGCCGATCTACGATAGGAAAAGTAGGCGTTGGTTCATATTGTTCACTAAGTTGAACATTATTTTCTAATTGCAGCAAATCCAGTAGTTGCAACAGTAATTTATGATTCCAATCAAATAGAAATTCTTCTTTTTGCTCAAAAAATGGAGCGAGATAATCTGCATAATATTCAAAAAATGGTGCATTTCGATAAGCAGAAGCAATACTTTTCCAATGCAATTGTTGCCAGTTTTCTTGATAGGAAATTCTTACTTCCCGAATGTTCATTTGCTGATTTTTTCCACTTTGTAGAGGAATGGAAAGTCGTAACAAACCATTTGCGCCCATGATGTGGCAACGATTACGATAACTTCTCTTTTGGTAATGCTCGTACTGCTCAATGATAATGGTTTCATATTTCAAAAATTGAGCTAGGTACTGTACACAAGGCAGATAATGTGATTCAATTAGTGCAATAGTATTTTTTTCTTGCAAATGCTTTAAATTTTAGTAAAAACTGAGGCTTGAAATAACCATTTTTGATTAGAAAGCGTTACCATTTCAATTCTACAACTTCAGCTTTAAAAGCTATCTGAACTACATGAAAATGCTATATGAGTTATGTGGTAAAATAGCAAAAGGCAAACATAAAATTTTTAAATTATGTCTAATAAAAAAGGAAGAGGAATAGCATTTATGCTAGGTGCATTAGCAGGTGGAACAGTGGCGTATTTCCTGACCACGGAAGAAGGAAGAAAATGGCGCAAAGAAACCGCAAAACGCACCAGAGAATTTCGGCGCAGAGTAAGCGACCAAGCACAAGAGCAATTTGATTATATTTCTAGAAGTATGGAAACTTTCGTGGCGAATAATAAAGAAGAGGTAGAAGAAATGGTGGAGCAAGTGAGTGAAGAGGTACAAGAATTTGCAGAACAAGTTTCCAGTAGTTTCCAGCGTGGAATGGCGAAAGCAAAACACGCTGCTAAAAATAACTAATTAAATGAAAATCAACGAAATACAAGACGAAATCATTGATGAATTTAGTTTCTTCGATGATTGGATGGATAAGTACGAATACCTCATTTCGCTAGGAAAAAACTTGCCGCTCATCGAAGAGCAATATAAAGATGAATCGCACCTCATCAAGGGTTGCCAAAGTCGCGTTTGGCTACACGCGGACGAAGAAGAGCGAAAGGTGGTATTCACCGCCGACAGCGATGCGGTAATTACCAAAGGCATCATTGCCTTGCTGATTCGAGTGCTTTCTAATCAAGATGCGGAAGCGGTGGCAGCTAGTGATTTGTACTTCATCGAAAAAATTGGATTGCGCGAACATCTGTCGCCTACGCGCTCGAATGGATTGGTGAGTATGGTGAAGCAGATGAAGTTGTATGGGGTGGCCTTATTAACCAAGAGCTAGTATCTTTGATTAAAATCTTAAGATTATGATTACATCATTAGATCAGTTGGATTTATCAAAACGCTACACCTATGCAGATTACTTAAGTTGGCAATTTGAAGATTTGGTGGAATTGATTAGAGGAAAAGTGGTTAAAATGCCTGCACCGACCACTTTGCACCAAACTAATTCAACAAACTTGTTGGTTGCGATTGGTAGTTACCTAAAAGGAAAGCAATGTAAAGCATTTGCAGCTCCTTTTGATGTCCGTCTCCCATTGCCTCCTGAACAAGCAACTAATGATAAAGTAACTACCGTAGTCCAACCTGACATTTGCATTGTCCGTGATTTAGAAAAGTTAGATAAAAGAGGATGCAAGGGAGCTCCAGATTGGATCATAGAGATTCTATCAAAAAGCACTGCCAGTAAAGACTTGAAAGATAAATTCGAGCTTTATCAGCATGCCAAAGTAAAAGAATATTGGGTGGTGTATCCTAATGAAGAAACGATTATTCCCTATCAATCAGATCAAGATGGGAAATATATTGCCTTTCGCCCAAATCCATTCACAAAAGGAGAGCAGATTAATTCTCATGTTTTCCCTGATCTGAAAATTGAATTAAGCGAAATATTTGAATAATGGATATGGAATCTTTTCAATCTTCCAAACATTTTCTTTTCCAGATATTACTTCTTATTACACCTGTTGGTGGCATTATTTTCACTTTATGGGCAACGATCGACATCATTCCAGACTTTGAACTATCATGGACTTATGCCTTTGCAAGCATTTCAATACTCTTGACACTTATAGTTTGCTGGTTGATGATAGATGCTTATCGAAATACAGTTTACATCATTGATGGAAATTACTTAGTCTATCAGATATCCTTTTGGAAGAAAACCATACCAATTAGCGATATTTGGCTCATCAAAGCCAGCACGTACCCTTCCGCTGGCTATCGTCCTGCACTAGATTGGAATGGTCTTAAAATAGTCTATGGAAAAGATCGAGTCGTCTTTGTTTCGCCTGCGTCACAAAGCAAATTCATCGCATCATTGAAGCGGAAAAATGAAGCGATTGAAGTAATGCTTTGAGTAAAATTTTTACCTTCGTTGCCGTTTTAAAAAATCATTAACAATAGTCCTGCTAAAGCTAACGTTAGCTAACTTTTGGAAGAGAATGGCTCTCTTCTTATAAATCAAATTTTGGCTACTTGGAAATAAATATTCATAAAAATCACTTCCAATAGTCAGTAATTAAATAAGCTAAACCTTGAACATGAGAAAATTATCTTTTCTATTTTTAATAACACTTTTTACTACTACCGTTATGTCTGCACAGAAAGAAATGAGCAAACAAGATTCTATTAGTTACAGTGTGGGTGTAATGCTTGCCAACACATTGAAACAACAAGGCTTGTCAGAAGTCGACTTAGATGTTGTTATGTCTGGACTAAAAGATGCCGTTAGCGATCAAGCCAAAATTGACAAGGGAGCTGCTGCGAATATGTTGGACCAATTTGTGAGAGAACGTCAGGAGCGCATGGTGCAAGAGAATCTAGAGAAAGGACAAGCCTTTCTGGCAGAAAATGCAAAGAAAGACAGTGTAAAAGTACTAGAAAGTGGCTTGCAGTATCAAGTGTTGAGAGAAGGACAGGGAGTCGTTCCTACTTCTTCTGATCGAGTAGAAGTTCACTATCATGGGACGCTGATGGATGGAACCGTATTTGATAGTTCTGTGGATCGTGGACAACCTGCTAGTTTTGGTGTTACGCAAGTTATTAAAGGTTGGGTGGAAGCCTTACAAATGATGCCTACTGGTTCTAAGTGGCGTTTGTTTATCCCCGCAGATTTAGCTTATGGTACAAGAGAAACGGGTGGTATACCACCAAATTCTGTGCTCATTTTTGATGTAGAATTATTAGATATTAAGTAATAAAGGGTTTTCTTATAAAACTTGAAACGATAAAATTTTCTTTCCCTTCGCTGCTTCGCAGCTCGGGAAAGTCGAGGGGGTGTGGGGGAAAGATCAAAAAAATGGCTTGGAAAGCCATTTTTTTGATCTTCCCCCCACTTTCCCCCCTTTTTTCGCGCCGTCAGGCGCGGAAACTTACTATGAAAAATTTTTGCAGTAAAATCCTTTTAAGTAATATTCAAAGAATGAAGGATTGAAGACGTTTCTAGTCTTCAATCCTTCAACTCTCCAGCTATGCAAGTCAAAATCGTAAACACATCTAATAATCCTTTACCTGCCTACAAAACTATTGGAAGTGCAGGGATGGATGTTTGTGCTTTCCTAGAACAATCTGTTGACTTACAGCCACTTGAACGACGTTTGATTCCGACAGGACTATATATAGAACTACCTTTAGGTTATGAGGCGCAAATGCGCCCACGCAGCGGTTTAGCCATCAAAAAAGGACTTTCTATGCCCAATACACCAGGTACAATTGACAGTGATTATCGCGGTGAAATAAAAGTACCGATCATCAATCTTTCCAAAGAAGTTCAAACCATCAAAACGGGTGAGCGCATTGCTCAGATGGTGATCGCCAAACACGAGACTGTCACTTGGCAAGAAGTGGAAGTACTAGAAGAGAGCGAGCGAGGTGCTGGTGGTTTTGGAAGTACGGGTGTTTAAGCCATTGCTATAAAATGTTCCTAATAACCCCTAATTCCTTCTATCTTTGCTTCTCCAATCTAGGCAAATAAAGCTATACCGCGAACTGTTTTCCAAAAAAAACATTTAGTACTTCAATTTAGGAAGTAGGTTATATTCTACCTACTTCCTTATTAAAAATTGAAAGTTAGAGGAAGTCAGAAGAAAATATCTGACTGCGAAGCAATCTGATTTTATGGATTCAAAGCGAGACCATTTCAAATCTAAACGAGTAAGCATGCACACAATTAAGGGATTTTCTAAGCTATCAAAAGAAGAAAAGATGCAATGGGTAGCAGAGCATTTTTTTGAGGATACTGCTGCTGTGATGAAGGACTGGCAAGGCTTT
The DNA here is from genome assembly GCA_039176995.1 of Bacteroidota bacterium. Lineage (GTDB taxonomy): Bacteria > Bacteroidota > Bacteroidia > Chitinophagales > Saprospiraceae > JAAUTG01. The sequence goes on along the minus strand of JBCDFY010000032.1, from coordinate 22,184 downwards.
TGGCACGAAAACGAAGATTTGCAAAAAACGATAGATGGCTTTAGCGAAAATACCTTTAGCAATTTTCCGATCCCTTTCGGTGTTGCTCCCAATTTTATCATTAATGGAAAAGCCTATGCGATTCCAATGGCAATAGAGGAAAGTTCAGTAGTCGCCGCTGCTTCTTATGCTGCTAAGATTTGGATGATAAGAGGCGGTTTTCATGCGGAAGTAGTAGATACCGTCAAGATTGGACAGGTGCATTTTTTATGGAAAGGGGAAGTAGCGGAGTTGGAGGCGCGATTTGAAGGTTTGAAAACGATACTCAGAGCAGAAGCCGCAGATATTACTGCTCGTATGGAAAAGCGCGGTGGCGGTATTTTGGATATCGAGTGGCTTAATATGAGTGAGAAGGAAACCAATTATCATCAACTAAAAGTTTCCTTTGAGACCTGCGATTCGATGGGCGCGAATTTCATTAATTCCGTTTTGGAACAATTTGCTGTAACTCTAGAGAGTCAATTTCCCGAGCAAGTAGAAACTATTATGTCCATTCTTTCCAATTTTACGCCTGAATGTTTGGTGCGTGCTTGGGTAGAATGTCCAATCACTGACTTAGAGGGCATATGTGGAGAAGATAGTGCAAGCGTTTTTGCTGAAAAATTCTACAAAGCCGTGCGCATTGCAGAAATTGATCCTTATCGAGCAACCACACATAATAAAGGCATTTACAATGGAATAGATGCAGTCGTACTGGCAACAGGTAATGACTTTCGAGCAATTGAGGCTTGTGGGCACACTTACGCAGCACGCAAGGGACAGTATAGCAGTTTGAGCCATTGCAGTATTGAAAATGATGTTTTTAGATTTGAATTAGAAGTGCCGATGGCGGTTGGAACAGTTGGTGGTTTAACCAAATTGCATCCTTTGGCGAAGCGGTCGCTAGAAATGTTAGGACAACCTTCGGCGCGCGAATTGATGGAAATTATTGCAGCAGTTGGATTGGCACAGAATTTTGCAGCAGTGCGTTCGCTCATCACGACAGGCATTCAGCAAGGACATATGAAAATGCACTTACAGAACATCTTACAACATTTTAATGCTAAAAATGGTGAAGTAGAAGCAACGATGAAGCATTTTGAAGATAAAAAGGTCTCATTTAGTGGCGTGCGCTTATTTTTGGAAGAGTTGCGAAACGTCTAATTAGCCATCTTGTTCTATTTTGCGCTTCAAAGCATAAAAATCTCTGTGTGAAAGTGGTTGAGCTTCCCCTTTTTGCATTTCTTCTAGCATAGTTTTCGCTTCCTCTGCAGATATACTTTCCAACACTTCTTCATCCATTGAATTGATATTATAATTAGTTTCATTTGGGACTCTATCCAAATCGCTGCTTCGCTTTCTTTTGAAGAACCCACTAATCAAAATACCTCCAATGATAATAACTGCTAATAAAATGAGAATGAAATAGTTAGATAACATCTGCGCCTGAGTTTTTGTTAAGTTGTTCATCAGTAGAACGCAGATTTTTTCGCTGGTGTTCGCTCTCAATTTTTACTCATCCTGCCCATCCTTCTTTATCCAAACTTCGGTACAAAATAGCCTCTGCTAAATGCTCAATTTTGATGTTTTCGCTCGCCGATAAATCCGCAGCAGTACGCGCTACTTTCAGAATACGATCGTAAGCACGAGCAGAGAGTTGCTGCACTTTCATTGCTTTTTTGAGCAATGCCAAACCTGCGGGATTCAATTGGCAAACTTCCCGCACCATTCTGCTTGGCATTTGCGCGTTAGAATAAATGCCCTTGAAATCCTTAAAACGTTCAACCTGAATTTCTCGTGCCTTAATGACGCGCTTGGCGATGTCTTCACTCGAAATTTTTGGACGCTCGAAGCTAGAAAGTTCTTCGTAAGAAACAGGCGTCACTTCTACGTGTAAATCAATTCGGTCAAGCAATGGACCAGATATTTTGTTCAAATAGCGTTTCACTACGCCAGGACTACAAACACAGTCTTTATCAGGATGATTGTAATAGCCGCAAGGACACGGATTCATGGAAGCGACAAGCATGAAACTCGCAGGATAATCCACACTAATTTTTGCTCTGGAAATGGTCACTTTTCGCTCTTCCATCGGTTGCCGAAGTACTTCCAAAACCGTGCGTTTAAACTCAGGCAATTCATCCAAAAACAAAACCCCATGATGCGCCAAAGAAATCTCGCCTGGCATTGGATTTGATCCACCACCAACCAGTGCAACATCACTAATCGTATGATGCGGCGCGCGAAAAGGACGAATTGGAATCAAAGAAGCATCGCTAGGTAGCACACCTGCAACGGAGTGAATTTTGGTGGTTTCTAAGGCTTCATAGAGCGAAAGTGGTGGCAAAATCGTTGGCATTCTGCGCGCCAACATGGTTTTTCCTGCACCTGGTGGTCCAATTAAAATGACGTTATGACCACCTGCCGCAGCGATTTCTAATGCGCGTTTGATGTTTTCTTGTCCTTTTACATCAGAGAAATCAATTGGATAATGATTTTGTGTATCTGCAAAGACATCGCGCGTATCCACCACCGTTGGTTTGAGCGTGGAATTACCTTTGAAAAAGTCAACTGCCTCGCTTAAATTTTCGATGCCATAAACTTCTAAATCATTCACTATCGCTGCTTCTTTGGCATTCTCCTTGGGAACAATCAAGCCTTTGAACTTTTCCTTTCTCGCCTGAATTGCAATTGGCAGAACACCTTTAATTGGTCGCAATCCACCATCCAATGCCAGTTCTCCCATCAGCATATAACCATCCAATGCTTCTTCTGGAATTTGCTTAGTTGCTGCCAACAATCCAACTGCAATCGGCAAATCGTATGCAGAACCTTCTTTGCGAATATCCGCAGGGGCTAAATTGACGACTAATTTCAGTCGAGGTAGTTTGTAATGTATATTTTTGATGGCTGCTTCAATGCGCTGAAAACCTTCGCGCACTACGCTATCGGGTAAGCCTACTAAGTAGTAAAATTGTTTCGCTGCTCCTACATTGCCTCCTGCGTTCACTTCTACCGTAATCGTTCGAGCATCTACGCCGATTACTGCGCTCGCGTACGTTTTTGCTAGCATTTTGTGTTAATTGATGTTTTGTTCCAGCTGATTTTATTAACGAGCTGTTTCAAAAAAAATGAACCACAAAAGAGACAAAGGAGCACAAAGGTTTTATATTAGAGCTTGTTTGGATTTTGATCTTTGAAGCGAAAGTGAGCTATTTTTTTCTCAATCCACGAAGCAAAGAGATAAAAGAGTTCTCTTTGCTAAGTTAAAAAAATGGAGTTTATCTGGATAAATGAGCATTTTTTTAACGCAGAGTGAGGAAAAAAGAGCCATTTGTAGCCCAATTATTAATTTCCAAACAAGCTCTTACCTTCTTTTGTGAACTTTGTTCCCTTGTGGTTCAAAGGTCAGTTCTTTTGGTTAATCTGTATAATGAGTAACAGAACGCGAGTAAGATAGTGGATTTGATTGAAAAGTATAATATGTGGATTGATTTTTTTGTACTGCCACGTGATTTCAGGAATTACCAAATGATGTATCCTTTTGAAAAGAGGACGTTCCTATTGATAGTTGTTCATTAGCGTTTATCGCTTAAATTTTGAGCACTGCAAATAATCGTCCATCAACACTTTTAAGAAAAGAAGCTATGAAACTCACCCTTATTTCTCTCTTTCTGGCTACAACCTTCTCTCTTTCTGCACAAACTTTCGATACCCTGCAATTTCTGTCCTCCACTGTTGTCTATTTTGACTTTGCGAAAGCAGATATTCGGGCTGATGCGGATTCTACATTACAGCTATTTGTCGAGAACCTACCTGAAAATATAGATTCTGTCTACATCACTGCGCATACCGATTCGATTGGAAATTTACAGAGTAATTTGCGTCTTTCTCGAAAACGTGCAAAAGCGGTAATAGACATCTTAGTGCTAATGGGAATAGACAGTAGTTTGTTTGATATAGATGTCTTTGGGGAACGTGACCCTATTGCTGCAAATTATTCAGAAGAAGGGCGACAACAAAATCGTAGAGCAACAATAGAAGCCTTTCGGACGATTACAATAGGTTATATGAGCGGCAAAATTGTTGATCCTGAAACTGGAGAAGGCATCGAAAATGCAAATGTCATTGTACGTAGTAAGATTAGTCGAGATTCGGTATTTACTGATAGTACAGGTACGTTTAAAGCAAAAGCGCCTATGGGTGGCGTAGTTGGTATAGATGTTTTTGCTGAAGACTATTTTTTTGAGACGTTGATGAAAAGGCTTTCAGGAAAGCAAGAAGAAGTAAAAGTGAATTTGCAGTCCTTGAAAGCAGGAGCTTCGGTGGATTTGAAGAACTTCTATTTTAAAGGAAATAGTCCAGAATTGCTTAAACGCTCTGAACCCGAACTTCCAAAGCTATTGCGCTTTATGAACTACAATGAAGATTTAAAAATCGAAATCGCAGGTCATGTCAATGTACCTAATTCTCCTCCTGTTCCTACCCGAAGTTTTAGCTATAAGTTATCCGTAGCACGCGCACAAGCTGTTTATAATTATTTGATAAAGAACGGAATAAGCGAAGAGCGAATGGAATTTAAAGGATACGGAAATTGGAAAATGCGTTTTCCCACAGCTCGAAGTTTAGAAGATCAAGAAGCCAATCGGCGAGTAGAAATTAAAGTGCTTTCGGTAGAGTGAAAATTTATGGTTTTGCGACTTCTGAATTCTTAGCAATGGTACAGATTACTTCCTCTTCCACAAAAGACAACGCCCGTTTTTCTGACCAATACAAACCTTCCTCATTTTTATCAACAAAGCCAACGTGCCCTCCATGCTTTGGTGTCTCTAAATAAAAAAATGGATGTTTTTCTGCAAGTTCGTAGATGTAAGAATCTGCTCCTAAGAAACTATCATCTAGCGCATTAATTAATAATGTGGGAACTCGAATATTGGAAACGAAGTGCTTACTGCTACAACGATGCCAGTATTCATCTGCGTTTTTATAGCCATGGACGGGAGCGGTATAATTATCATCAAAGTCTTGAAAAGTCCTGAAACGCCTGCCTGAAAATTGGATTTGATTGGGGAACTGGGTTAGTTTTTCTTGAAACTTATCATTTAGCGTCTTCAAAAAACGTTTCAAATAAATTTGATTGTACCATTTTTTGAGTTGCTCATTGGTGGAAGGAATATCGCAAGGAACAGAAAAAGTGATGGCTCGATCAATGAAGTTTGGTGCGTTTTCGCCTTCTTCTCCCAAGTATTTCAGGATCACATTACCTCCTAGACTAGAACCTATTAGAACTAATTTTTTGTAGGTAGTGCTTTCTTTCAAGTGATTGATAATCAGCTTCAAGTCATCGCTTGCGCCCATATTGTAGCTCTTCAATTTTCGATTGGGGTCACCGCTACAACTTCGAAAATTCATAGCCACTCCGTCCCAACCCGCCCGATTGAATGCGCGTATCATGCCTCTGATGTAGACACTGTCGCTGCTACCTTCTAAGCCATGTAAGACTAAAACTAACTGTCTATTACTTTGTCTCGACCAATCTAAATCTATAAAATCGCCATCTGGTAATTCGACACGTTCTCTTTTATAGTGCACCTCTTTTATTCTTCTGAAAAGCGTTGGAAAAATGGTATTGAGGTGTCCATTTTTGAAGATTCCAGTAGCTTGATAGTTAGAAGAAGTAATGATGGGCATAGCAGTGTATAATGAGTGATGTTAATTACTATCAGTGGCGAAATTAAAATTACTCCATCAAATTCCAATCGATTGGCTCTAATCCTTGTTGCTTCAAATACTCATTTGCTTGAGAGAAATGTTTACTTCCAAAATAAGCTCCACCAGCCAAAGGAGAAGGATGTGCTGCTTCCAGAATCAAATGCTTACTGCTGTCAATCAACTCTTTTTTCTTTTTTGCGAAACCTCCCCAAAGCATAAAGACTAAGTTTTCGCGCTGTTCAGAAAGCGTTTTGATGACTGCATCAGTAAAGTTTTGCCAGCCTATTTTTTGATGCGAACGTGGTTTGTTTTTTTCTACGGTAAGCATTGCGTTTAAGAGAAAAACACCCTGTTCTGCCCAGTTAGTTAAATCACCATGATTGGCAACTGGAATGCCCAAATCCGTATTCATTTCCTTGTAAATATTTCTCAAAGAAGGAGGAGTACGCTTTCCTTTTGGCACAGAAAAAGACAATCCCATTGCTTCACCAGGATTATGGTAGGGATCTTGTCCTAGAATTACAATTTTGACTTGCTCGAAAGGCGTGGTGTTGAAAGCATTGAAAATGAGAGAACCAGGAGGATAAATAGTTGTGTTGCTTTGCTTGGCTTTTTTGAGAAAACCGACTAACTGGTGAAAGTATTCTTTGGAAAATTCTTCTGCTAGAACTGCTTTCCAGCTATCTCCCATTTTTACATTCACTGGTTTTCGAGGCTCGTTGAACAAGTCCGCCATAAGGATAGAAGGTTTATATTTTTCTCGTAAAATAAAAGTTTCTATCCTAGAACAGCGAGTGTTGGCTTGTGTTTAATTTTTCGGAACTTCTCCTTTATAGTAACCTACTGAATATCCTCCAAAAATACCGATTCCTCCTTCTCCTTCGATATTGAATTGTGGTTGTGTATAACTAGAGAAAAAGCCCTGATTGAGTGCGTTGAACTCTGTAGAATTCCAGAAATCATAGTGTTTTTCATCCAACGTGCACCATTTTAAAGTGTAGTTGTCTTTGATTCTATAGTTACCGAAGGCATTTGAACCTGTATTGAAAGTGGAATCTCTAGCTTGACCTCTTGGCAAAGCAACAAACTCTTCTCCTACACCAAAAACATCGCTTCTAATAACCGATCGGAAACCTGAAAGCGGCGCATTTCCTTTTATCATAGCCTCCTCGTTTCTCTGAGTGAAATATCGGAAATAGGAAGTGACCGTATCCACGGGCGTGACTTTCACAATCATTTGCTTGATTTTATTTCTAGCAAAAAATGCAGAATCTCCTGGTGGTAGTCGGAAGTCAATGGTATCTATTGGATACAGTTGAGGTGTACTCGTAGTAGCAGTTAAAAGGACATCATCTTTTTCTATAGTCAGAGTGTATTGTTGATTCATCTCTATTTTGTTAGAGAATAAATCAATATAAGCGCAAAACTCAGTCTCATTAAAATCTAGTCCCAACTGAGAAAAATCAGCACTATTCAAACCCAAAGACTCCACTAATTCTGCTCTCTCTATTTCACCCAATTGGCTTAAACAAACCTCTGTTAGCGGAAAACTTCTCGTCCCATCAGAAATTTTCACGTCTGCTCCTCTCACAAATAGGGTATCAAAATTATTTACGAAAAAAGAGCTGCCAAAAGGTACATTATTTGTCAAAATAGCATAAGCAGGTCGAGGAATAATACCTAGGTTAGTAGGATGATGAGGCGCATCAGCTTCCCCATAAGCTTCTATATAGCTCTCTACGACAATGACTGGACGATTTCCGGGAATGATGGGTGGCGTAAATGCTTCTTCGCAAGAAGAAAAAAATAAACCTAGCAAGGTGACTATAATAAATAAGTAAAATAACTTCATTTTGTGCTTTCTGTTTTTGTTCATAGAATTAGTCATATCACTAAATTCCAGTTTTTTTCTTCTCTGCTTCTTCTGCCTCCACTGCGGCTTTGGGTTTCCAAGAAAAATTCCAAGTCAAAGAAGGAATGACAGGAAAGAAAGAAACATTTCTGCCCTCCAAATTCAATTGCCCCGTTTTTTCATCTTGTTCAGGAACATAGTATTGGAATAGGGGATTTCTATTATCGTAGACATTATAGACGGCAATCGTCCAACTTGATTCGTATCTAGGGTTTTCTTTGCTCGGCAGAATAGTTGCGGATAAATCCAAACGATGATAAGCCTGCATTCGCTGACTATTTCTAGCTCCAAACAAATAATTGACGCCTTGCTCTACGATAAAGAATCCTTTGATTGGGGTGATTGGTGTACCAGAAGAATACACAAAAATGGCGCTTACATTCCATTTTGGGTTCAAATTGTAAGAGAGTAAAGCCGAAAAGTCATGAGGGCGATCTTGCAGTGCAGGGTAGGGGCGACCATTGTTAATTTCTGGGAACAATCGCTCTGTTCTTGCTGCTGTGTAGCTTAACCAACCCGTTAGATCTCCTTTTCGTTTTCTCAGAAAAAATTCTAGTCCATAAGCTAATCCATTTCCAAAGACAAATTGATCTTCTAGTTCCAAGGTCGGGTCATTCACGTAATTCTCAGCATAATCAATTTGATTCTTGAAGCTCCTAAAATAGCCTTCTATTGAAAATTCGTATTGATTGTCTTCAAAATTTTGGAAGTATCCCATCGAGGCTTGCCAACCTCTTTGCGGAAGCACTCGATCCGTGCTTGGTACCCAAATCTCAAGTGGTAAAGAGCTCGCCGAATTGGTAACCATATGCAGGTACTGATTGGTAATGGCAAAACCTGCTTTGAAGGAGCTTTCGTCCGAAAGAATGTAGTTACCAAGCAGACGTGGCTCGATACCATAGTGTGTTACCACTGGTTCGCCTTGCTGAAATTCTTGACCTGAAAGAAGCGAATTGTAAGGTCCACAGAGCGTATAAGCAGTAGCGCGGATACCTATATTGACGCTGAACATACTGTTAATTTTATATTCGTCTAAAGCATAAAGAGCATATTCGTTGCCGTATCGGACACCAGAGCGACCGAATAAATTGGCATCTTGTCCACCATCTGCTGCCATGAATTCTACCACATTAGGTGTTAGTTTATGTCGAATAAAATTAAGACCAAATTTGATGTTGTGAGGGGTTAAAGAATAATCAAAATCTACTTTTGCATTCCAATCAGCAACACCAGATGTAATGTCTGCATCAATACCAAAGTCCCTACTTTCAAAAGCATAATCATAATTATTGTAAATGATTGAAGTATTCATGAACAACTGGTTACTGATTTTATGATTCCAGCGAAATGTGCCTGTTAGATTTCCATAGTTGATACCAAAGTTAGCGTCGCGCAGTACGGAAGTAAAATTGAGCAAATCTCGACCAAAATAACCACTAAAATAGATTTTATCTTTATCAGAAATTTGATGATTGATTTTAGCATTCAAATCATAAAAAAAATAGTTTGTGCCCTCAAAATCAGAGCCTTTCAAAAAGGGCTTTGCTAAATCGTAAGCGTAAGTTCTTCTCCCCGAAATGATGAAGGAGCTTTTATCTTTCACGATTGGCCCTTGTGCCGTCAAACGAGAAGAAACCAAACCAATTCCACCATCCAGACCAAAATGTTTTTTATTTCCATCCTTCATTTGAATATCTACCACAGAAGAAAGGCGTCCACCATAGTTTGCGGGCATTGCTCCTTTATAAATTGTTGTTTTTTTGAGGGCATCAGGATTGAAAATAGAGAAAAAACCCAGAATGTGTCCAGAGTTGTAAACCACTGCTTCGTCTAGTAGAATTAAGTTTTGGTCAACTCCACCACCGCGTACATAAATGCCTGATCCTCCATCGGTTGCAGAGGAAATTCCTGGACCCAATTGTGCTAATTTTAGGGGATCAGGTTCGCCAAAAAGAGAAGGTAACTCTTTGATTTTATCCAGCGGAAGTGAAACGACTCCCATTCTTACATCTTGAATATTTCTATCTTCTTCAATATCTCCGGTAACAGTAACTGCATCCAACTCAATACCGCCTCCTTCACTCATCTCAATATTTAATTCTACGTCTCCTCGTGTTAAATCTATTTCCAACTCTTGCGTACTAAATCCAATATAAGAAATGACAATGGTGTGTGTATCTGCTGGCAAGGTAATAGAATACAAACCATAGGTATTCGTCGTTGTTCCTTGTGCAGGATTATTGATATCATAGACATTAACACCAATCAAGGTTTCACCGGAAGGGTCAGTGATTGTTCCACTCAAAGTTGCTTTTTGGGATAGTAATTGATTCGTGAAAAATAGAACAAAAATCAAAGAAATGGTAGAAATGCGCATGCCGTAAACTCGGGTAAAGTGGTGAAGGAATATTTATAGAGGTCAGAAACCAGACCGTTTTTAACTATCAGAAGTCAAACTGAAAAAATGACGAACAACAGCTATTTTCTACGATTTTAGAGCGTGATAGGTTTCACGGAAAAGCCTTTCTGTTTGAGATATCGCAATGTGCCTTTTTCTCCGAGTAAATGTGCTGCTCCAACTGCGGCAAAAATACTACTTTTTTTCGCAACCGCAGCAATGCGCTCTGCCATAAGTTGGTTGCGCTCGTAGAGCATCAATTTCTTTAGTTTACCTGAACTTTTCTTTGTCAATTGATACAACATTCGGGCATCTCTAGCGTGATAAATTTCGGAAAGATGCAGAATTTTAGTTCGATACTTACTGACGTTTTGTCCAATTTTCAAAAGCATCTTGATTTGTTCTTTCACGTCTATTTTCTGCAAAATTTCGATTTGCTCACTAAAACGTTCTACACCTGTACAATTTTTACCTTGCTGCTGCGCGTATTTCCATAGATGTTCATCTAAGGAAACGCTACTGTTTTGCGCCAAAATTTTCTGAGTCAATAAGTTGGTAATAAAAATAGGAAGCAAATTTTGAACTTGGTGGAGATCAATTTGAAAGGCTTTAAGGTATATATTGCGCAGCTTCTGGTACTTTTTTTCTTCAATATAGTCAGACAACACATTTCCATCAGGCAACTGAAAAAGCAAGGGAGAAATGTTTTGTTGAGATTCATTCAAATCATATTCTGCGGCATAGGTTTCCACCTCATTAATAGCCGCATAGACTTGATCTAAATGTGAAAAAAAACTGCTGTTTTTGATGTGCATCGTACCAAAAACATAGGAAGGAACAACGGAAGGTTCAGAGTGAATTTGCCAAAGTAAACTTTGCTTCTTTTTCGTCATAACATAGCAATGCAATTCACTCTGAATCAAAGTGTTAGAGAGAGTGATGAAATATCAATCACTTATTCATATTTATAAGGAAGAACTTTCGCATCTTTTACTGTGGAAAGCGTCATTAGTGTTTTCAAACGCTCAATTTCATCAATTTGTGAAAGCGTTTTGAACAATAATTGCTCGTAGGTTGGAATGTCCTTACAGACAATCTTAATCAAGAAATCAGCTTCGCCAGTAATGATATAACACTCTGTGATTTCCTCAATTTCTTTGATTTTATCCAAGAAGTAGTTGAGTGCATTTTCTTTCTGCCAAGCTAAGGAAACCAACACAAAAGTCTTTACGTTCAAGCCAATTGCTTGTGGATTGACTTGAGCGTGATAGCTCTCTATGATTTCGTTGGTCTCTAATTTCTTAACTCGCTCCAAAGTCGGTGCAGGAGAGAGTCCAATTTGCTTAGAAAGATCAAGGTTGGTAATCTTACTATTGTCTTGTAGGATTCTTAAAATCTTTAGGTCTATGCGATCTAGTTTGTCAGCCATTTCATTTTGCTTATAAAATTCTCAATAAAGTTCTAATCGTTCAAATCAGCTTTTCTAATAACTTGTTGAACATCAAGGCCATACAGATAAATTTGAATTTATCATTTATGACCATAAAAAGTTGCGCAATATATTCAGCTTTAGAATAAACTGCAAGTTTTTTAAGAAAAACCCTATGGAAATTTTCCATCTGCTCTAATTTTATAAGCCTTTTGTAATTTTATTTTGACGAAAGTATTATGTGTCCTCTCTTCTCTTTTTGAAAGGATGGTTTTGCCTATAATTGCAAGCACAATAGAACAAAACAATGAAAAATAAAATACTTGCGCTCGAAAAAACAGCTCGTCATCTAGAGCCCAGCTTGGAACAACGCTCTGATTGGGCGGAACAATTACAAAAATACACCGATCGCTTTGTAGAAACTATTGACACGGGCAATGCTTATTTTCCAGCAGAAGGTAAAGGTATTAGCGATTTTCCCATTGGAAAGCAAACATATCAGCTAGAGCAACTGCTTAGTCTCTTTCAAAAAGAAGTAGAAGAATCAGGCATCAATCCAGCTTCTGGAAAACACTTTGGTTATGTCCCAGGTGGCGGAATTGTTCATTCCGCTTATGGTGATTTTCTGGCAGCTGTAACTAATCGTTACGCAGGAATCTATTTCGCAAATCCAGGAGCAGTACGCATTGAAAATCAGCTGATTAGGTGGATGTGCGATTTAATTGGCTATGATGAAAAGAGCTTTGGGAATTTAACTTCGGGTGGTTCGATTGCAAACCTAGTGGCAGTGACCGCAGCAAGAGATAGCAAAGGGATTCGAGCGCGAGTCGTAGAAAAAGCAGTTTGTTATGTGACCACGCAATTACATCATTGTGTACTAAAAGCCTTGCGCATTGCAGGTTTGGCAGAAATTATTGTTCGCCATGTTCCAATGGATGATGATTTTCGTATGCAAACAGATTTGTTAGCGCATCAAATTAAACAAGATCTAGCCGCAGGGTTGAAACCTTTTTTGGTGGTGGCTTCGGCAGGTTCGACCGATGTTGGAGTAGTTGATCCAATGGATGAAATTGCGACAATTTGTGAGCAAAATGATCTTTGGTTTCATGTGGACGGGGCGTATGGTGGCGCATTTTTGTTGGCGGACGTAGAAAATGAAAATGGCTCAACGGTAAAAGATTTATTCAAAGGAATTGAACGTGCTGATAGCGTTACGCTTGATCCACACAAAGGATTTTTTGTGCCCTATGGTCTAGGTGCAATTTTAGTGAAAGACCAACACGCGCTCTATCAATCGCATCACTACACTGCCAGTTATTTGCAAGATGCAGAGGGCTTGAATGAACCTTCTCCCAGTGACCTTTCGCCTGAATTGACCAAACATTTTCGTGGTTTGCGCTTTTGGTTGCCGCTGCAATTGATTGGTATTGAACCATTTAAAGCTGCTTTAGAAGAGAAAATTTGGCTAACACGCTATTTTTATGAAAAAGTGCAAGTTTTAGGTTTTGAAGTTGGACCCTTTCCTGATTTATCTATTATGATTTATCGTTATGTGCCAAGAGAAAATGATGCTAATGCTTACAATCAAGAATTGGTACAGCGTATTTGGCGAGACGGACGATTCTTCGTTTCTTCCACCAAAATTGATGAAGTTTATTGGATTCGTATGGCAGTTCTAAGTTTTAGAACACACCTGAAAGAAGTAGATGACTTTCTAGCATTTCTAAAAGAATTGGTTTCATCAGATCAACAAGTCAACGATTAAACAAATCAACAGCAAAATGTACACACACCAGTTCCAAAAGCGCGTCCGCTACGCTGAAACCGATAAAATGGGTTACTTATATTACGGTCACTATGCTAAGTATTATGAGATTGGAAGGGTTGAAATGCTCCGTTCTCTAGGCATTTCTTATCAAGCAATGGAAGACGAGCATAAAGTGATGCTGCCTGTAATGAGTTTGCAATCGCGATTCGTTCGTCCCGCTTACTATGATGAATTATTAAACATAAAAACCACCTTGCGCCACTTACCAGAAAAGACAATCACGTTTCATGTCGAAATTTTCAATTCTAAGAACAAGCTCGTCAATGGTGGCAGCGTAAAGCTCTGTTTTGTGGATATGGAGACGAATAAGACGGTAGCTGCTCCTGAGTTTTTATTGGAGCAATTACGACCTCATTTTTAGTACTTCTAATTGATTTCTAACCCTTTGTGTTTCTTTGTGGTTCAAACAAGAAATCATTACCTTAACCCATCAAACAAAACGAAAAGCATGAAAGTCAGCACTTTCCTAGCATTCCTTACCTACCATGGATTTACCTTTTGTGAAGTCGCATCATTTGATTGGTTCTTACACTTATTCGACACCCAACGGATTGCGATTTAGCAGTGAAATTTATTACCAACGCTTGTTCAACGTGCCAATCAGTTCCGATCCAGATAACTTTTATTGGATGCTCAATAATTCCTCAGAATTTTTACAGAGCGAAGTAGAAAGTGGTGGAAAAGGTGAAAATTATGGCTTGGATTTAGCTTTGGAACAATTCTTTTCCAATAAAGTCTATTTCCTGCTAACAAGCTCTTTTTACAAATCTTATTTCTTTCCCAAAAATGGACAATGCTACAATTCCACTTTTGCCAACGACTTCGTTTCTAGCCTAACTTTCGGGCGAGAATTTGAATTCAAAAAAGGACGATTGTTGCAAGTTGGCGCAAGAGTATTGCATAATGGAGGAAACCGATACACGCCTGCGGATAAAGCTGCATCCTTGGAAGCAGGCAGATACATCATAGACGAAAATGCCCTCAATAGCGAGCAAATTCCTAACTATTTCCGCATAGACACGCGTATCGCCTATCGTTACAATGCACCCAAATTGGCAGGAAAGATTTCGCTAGACATTCAAAATGTATTGAACTATCAAAATCCAAGTCAGGTTACTTACGATCCGATTACGAATAGTATTTTTTTTAGGAATCATACGAGTGGTTTGGTGCCAGTTTTGGCGTTTGAGTTTGATTTTTAAGGAATTCATTGAGCTTGTATATATCCTGCTTTATCCTCTTATTCACCTTCTTGAATTTTAGCTTCTAAAAGAAGTCCTACAATTTAGCCTTATCTTTTAATCAAAATTCAAAAAATGAAATCACCTATTGTGTTTCTGCTTTGCTTTATGTGTTGCATTGTTTCTTGTCAGCAACAGCTAATTCTTCAAACGCCTCCCTCAAGCGTTAAAAATTTATTGGGTAATAAAGTCTCAACCGATTCTTTAGATGCTTTTTTAGAAACCGCAATGCAGCAGCTAAAAGTACAAGGTCTTTCGTTTGTGCTTATCAACGAAGGGAAAATTGTTCATAAGGTCGTAAAAGGTTATGCAAATGTTGAAAATAACACAAAAGCGACCGACAAAACTATCTTTGAAGGAGCATCCTTGTCTAAACCACTTTTTGCTTATTTAGTGCTCATGGCGGTCGAGGAAGGAAAAATAGATTTGGATCAACCACTGTATCAGTATCTGCCTCACGATGATCTTGCAGAGGATGAGCGTTATCAAAAAATAAGCGCGAGAATGGTACTTTCTCATACAACTGGGCTTCCAAACTGGAGACCAGAAGGAGGTGAGTTGAAACTACAATTTGAGCCAGGTACTTCTTTTGGCTACTCGGGGGAAGGCTATCAATATTTGGCAAAGGTTCTGGCTCATATCTATGAAACTAATGACATAGGTTTAGAAACTATTTATCAGAAAAAAATAGCGAAGCCTTTTAAAATGAACGTCACTAAATACATTCAAGACGAATATAATTTAACGAACAAAGCCAAACCATATGATAACGGAGAGAGAATAGAAGGAGAAGCGGTAACTCAAGAATTTGGTGCTGCCTATTCTTTGCATTCTGAAGCCGAAGATTTTGCAAAATGGATGATCGCTGTGATGGAGGAAAGAGGTCTATCTAAAAGCAGCTACGACGAGTTCTTCAAACCTCAAATCACACTACCCGAAGATGCCTTACAAAGACAGCAAGGAGTAACGGATTGGACGTTAGGTTGGGCAAAAGCAACATTACCTTTCGGGACAGTGTATGCACACGGAGGTAATAATCCTGGCTACACTAGCCTCATCGCATTAGATCGAGATCAAAAATGGGGATTTGTCATGTTTACGAATGCCAATCAGTCAGAAATGGCGTTGCAGACCATATTTTATCTTAATTCTCAATAAATTTTTACTTGACGGTTTCATTTCCTGTGAAGCCGTCAATTTTAAGCAAGAAAATAAACTACATCAATTGGATAATTTTAGATTATACAAATCGGATTATAGAATTATAGGAGGCTACTTATTTACCGTCACCTTTTGGTTGCTCTATAAATTTCAGGTAGAGTCCTATAGTTGGATAGAGTATTTAGTTGATATTCCCGTGGCTATTCTACAAGTCCTTGTTTTGCTATTCATTGTCAAGAACTTGATTGAATATTATTTCATCAAAAAAGGGAACTTGCTCGTATTTATAGCTCTTGGATTAATTAGTCTATGGATGGTGAGTTTTTTAAGTATGTTATCAGGAGACTTGACCGATAATGGTCGTATTTCTTGGAAAGAATATTTACCTATCGGAGAGTTGATTATAGCCAATGTTCAAAATTCGGTTTCCAACATTTCGATTCCACTAATGCTAATTTCTGGGAAGAAGTATTATGAACATCAACTCAATGCCTCAAAGCTAATAAATGCTCAAAAAGAGCTCGAACTAAAGCTGCTCCGTAATCAATTCGATCCTCATTTTCTTTACAATAGCCTCAATACAATAGATGCGCTCATTGATTATTCTTCAAAAGAGAACATCAAAAAATATATCTCAAATCTAGCTAAACTGTATCGGCATGTCGTAGAAATGAAAGATGAAGAAATCGTTCCTTTAGAGGAGGAAATAGCTTTAGGTAAGAATTACCTTTTTTTGATGAAAACCCAGTTCGAAGCAGATTACGAAGTGCATTTTAAACTTGCTTCTTTACCAGAAAAGAAATTTCTGCCTAATGGTGCTTTTTTGACCGTCATTGAAAATGTAATTAAACACAACAAGCCAAAAAATGGAAAGAGCATCGTTACGAATGTAATCATTGAGAAAGATTATGTTTGTGTAAGCAATACTAAAGAAAAAATCGAATTTTTCAATAAAGCGTCATCAGGCACGGGGCTAAAAAATTTGGAAAAGCGTTATCGTTTATTGAGCGATCGAAGTATTCAAATTCAAGATACAAATCTTCAATTTACGGTCTGTCTTCCTTTGTTGAGTGTGGTTGATTAAACAACATAAAATGAACGTTTTAATACTAGAAGATGAATTTCCTGCTGCAAATAAATTGGTGCACTACCTATCAGATTTTTTTGATTCAGAGTTCACTTACACTCACCTACGATCTGTAAGAGAAGGCGTTGAAACCCTAAAAAAAACAAGCACTTTTGATTTGATTCTTTCGGACATTAAGCTTCTGGATGGTACGTCTTTTGAGGTATTTGATACCGTTCCTCTGTCCATACTTATTATCTTTTGCACTGCCTACGAAGAGCATTTATTGGAGGCCTTTAAGACGAACGGAATTGCGTATATCTTGAAACCTTTCTCTAGAGAGGAAATAAAAACTGCCATCACAAAATACAAAACGCTCTTTTCCACAGAGCCAATAGAAAAGACGATTTTGAAGGAGTTTCAAGTACTTTTTGAAGAAGAAAGAAGGAGCTACAAAAAACGTTTTGCAATCAAGAGAAAGTCAGGAATCAAGTTCTTAGAAACAAAAGAAATCAGTTACATAGAAGCCTTTGGAGATTTTTGTAAATTGACGGATGCTAATGGACAATTTCATGTTACATCTCAAAATATTGGGAGCTTAATCATGGATTTAGATCCAAGCATTTTTTTCAAGGTCAATCGAAGCCAAATTGTGAATATCGAGTACATTGAAAAAATTGATGCTTATTCAAAAAATAGATTATCTATAAAAATGGCTGGACAGCAGGCGACCGTTTTGACGAGTTCTGCTACAACTAAAGATTTCCGGAAATGGTTGGAGAAGTGATAGGGATTGTGAATTTCAATATCTGATATGCAAACATTCAAAAAATACCTACAAAACTTCCCTCATTACACGCCCAAAGTTTTCGATGAGGTAAAGCTGCTGCTTTCCGTAAAATATATATCGGAAGGCGACTATTTTTTACGAGAAGGACAGATTTGTAGGAGCATTGGCTTTATTGAGCAAGGTTTGATGCGCCTTTTTTACCTGACCGATGGTAAAGAAACGACCAAGTGTTTTTGCAAAGAAAATACGATTACTTGTTCCTATCGAAGTTTTGTGACAAGACAGGCCAGCGATATTGCGATTCAAGCTGTGGAAGATTCTAAATTGCTGCTTTTGTCTTATAACGATCTCCAAAAATTGTATGAAAAAAATCCTTTTTGGCAACAGCTGGGTAGATTAGTTTCCGAAAGTGAATATTTGATTACAGATTCACACCACCGTTTTTTGAGCGATCTTTCTGCCACAGAAAGATACTTACAAGTCTTAGAAACTGACGGAGAATTGTTGCAGCGCGTTCCTCTCCAATATTTAGCTTCCTATTTACAGATCGCACCAGAAACATTGAGTCGAATCCGAAAGAAAATTGCTCGAACTTGACCTAGGTCAATTGAGCGATCACTGAAATCGCTGAGTTTTGTGTCATTGTTAAATTAAAAAGAAATAAAATGACAACAGAGCTGATTAAAAAGTCAGTAGTAGAAAGCTACGGAAAACTAGCACAAGCAACCAAAGGTAAAGTCTTTTCCAAATTATTTGCTTGCTGCGAACCGCAAAATAATGCTCATACAGTAGGACTGAAAATCGGTTACTCTGAAGCAGAATTAAAAGCCGTTCCCGAAGATGCGAATTTGGGTGTAGGCTGCGGCAATCCTTCGACTTTGGCAAATATTCAATCGGGAGAAACCGTTATAGATTTAGGTTCAGGTGCGGGTTTTGATGCCTTTATTGTAGCTCCAAAAGTCGGAGAAAAAGGCAAAGTGATTGGTGTAGATTTGTCGGAAGAAATGCTACATCTGGCGAAGCGCAATGCACAAAAAGGGGAGTACAAAAACGTCGAATTCATCAAAGGTGATATTGAAGAGTTGCCACTTGAAAGTGAAATTGCCGATCATGTCATTTCCAACTGCGTTATTAACCTTTCCTTGAACAAAGCAAAAGTGTATCAAGAAGCATATCGAGTTCTTAAAAAAGGTGGACAATTGTCTATTAGCGATATTGTTTTGGAGAAAGAGTTGCCCAGCGAAATCAAAAAATCTTTAGCTGGACATATTGCTTGTATTTCGGGTGCAGAAAAGCTAGATACTTATTTGCAATATGTGCGCAAGGCAGGATTCAAGGATATTCAGATTAGGGCAAAGAAAGAATTTCCACTAGAGTTGATGTTGACTGACCCTCAAGTTAGGAAAATCGCTCAAGAAATGCATTTTGATTTGAGTAGTGAGGAAGCAAAAGATTTGGCGTCAAGAGTAATGAGTATTTCGCTGACTGCTAGAAAATAAGATTTTGAGAAAATTGCGAATCAATTCTTATTAAATGCTCGCGAAATTAAATCAAAAGCAGGCTTATTTTCCAAATGGAAATCCGTGTTTTTTCCATCAGAATTAGCGCGGGCTTGCCACTCCCAAATGTGAACTCCATAAAACCATTTTTTCTTCCAGATAGTATTGAAGAAAGCTTGATAGCATAGACGCTGTTCCTCCAAAGAGAGGTTAGTTGTATCATTGCCAATTGTATTCCATTCCCAAGGTCTAGTTGCAGTACCTTTCACGGAGCGATAGCCGATTTCTGTGAATAGTATAGGACGCTTTTGAGCTTTGCTGAAAACCTCCAACTTTTTGGCGTAGTTTTTCCAAGTCTTTTCAAGCTTGGATTGCTCCACAGGGCTGCCATCGTTCAGCGGAAAATAGGCTTGAATGCCAATATAATCTAATTCTTTCCAGTGTGGAAAATGTTCATAGCCTTCGTACCAATTAGCAGCGTAAGTCAATTTACCAGAAAAGACAACTTTTACTTTTTTTATAAATCCCAACCAACGATCTGCTTTTAATTCTATCGTTTTTTCGAGTTCTGTTCCGATGCAAAATTGCTCAAATTCCAATTCTTCCGCAATTCGAGCATAAGTCAGCATCGTTTTTTCATAAGCATCAAACCATGTAGTCCAAGCAGCTTCATCTTGCATTTCAATATCCGAGCGCCACATTCCTTTTTTTTGTTGGTAGAGCCAAATGTGTGGTTTTAGCATAATGTGCAAATCTAAAGAATCTGTCTTTTTCTTGAATTGAACAAATCGTGCTCTAATTCTGATCGAGTCCTCCAAAGCAAGCATTCTCATCTCGGGTTGATCGTGATGTTTCTGTCCAATGAAGGGCGTGATGGTAACCCATTCAAAGTTGCTTTTCTGTAGCAATTCCAAATCGCTTAAGTCATTTCTCCAACCAAAAATATGAATACCTTTTTGCTTGGGATTTTTTGAGTAGTTGTCTTTAAAGTTGTATCTCCGAGTGTAGGATATAGCTACAATTATGCAGAGAAGGAAAAAGAAGATTTTGAAGAAGCTGCTATTATTCATGAACGAGTTATTTCTCTGATGACTAAACTTTTGTGTTCTTTGTTCTCTTTGTGGTTCATATAAGAAATTTACGGTTCAAAAATACTAACTGCAAAAGTCTAAATTGCCAACAACCACTCCCACATTACATAAAAGCTGCTTTTGTAAACTAAATAAGTCAAAATGATCCACCACCAAGCCATCTTACCTTTCATACCGACTGCTAAAAACAAAGCCAAAAATAGTGCAGCTTCCCAGAATAGTTTCAATAAATGCCAAGCATCTGTAAAGCTCACCAATAGGGTAGTGGATAATGGAAAACGGGGTCGATAGTCTTTGGCAGCTACATTTTTATATTTCAATTTCCAGCTTTCTTGTGGATTAAAAAAAATTTGCTTTTCTGCGGATAATTGGGCAAAAATACTTTTTCCATAATGAAATTGAAGTTTATCCATAGTGCCATTGCTTACACCTGCAATTGAAACGCAAAATAAAATCAAGAAAATTTTCGGATCCATAAACTACTGAATTATAGTTACTTAAATGTACTGCAAAAGCTATGAAAAGATGCAGACCGCTCAGAAATTGTTTGCTTCTTGTAACTATCAGCCCTTCTCGCTCGTCTTGCGACCAATTTTGAACAAACAAAAATTCATCAGATGAGATTACAATACCTGCTCTATTTTGTCCTGTTTTTTTCTGCTAATATCTTAGCACAACCTAATACATTAATCTTCACTAAAGACATTGATCATTTTTGGGAAGCCTACGACCATCTAGCAGAATGTCATACAAAAGAAGACAGTATTCAATCTTTTCAAAGTCGATATATCAACAAAGCAAGCGAGGGCTTCCAAGAATTTTTGAAAGTCCGAAAATTTACGGCAAGAGAATATTATGCTAATGTAAAGCGATCGCCCAAGTTTTGGGAAAGTATTCGTACTAATACCCTCAAAATCAAGACGATGTTGCCTGAATTAGAAGAAGTTTATGCTGCTTATGAAACCGCTTTTCCTGGACACGAAAAACCAAAAATCTGCTTTGCAATTGGCTGTTTGCGGACTGCAGGGACAGTAAGTGGTGGTTATTTATTAGTTGGTTCAGAAATGATCGTGACAGATGAAGATACGGATAAGTCAGAATTGGGGAGCTGGGAAAAAGCGGTTTTACCTAACGAATTTACCCTGAAAAAAATCGTGGCACACGAGTACATTCATGCTTTACAAGAATTCAAATTTCCAGTTTATTGGTCGCTGCTCAATCATCGAGTATTGTTCATGTCTCTGATGGAAGGTTCTTGCGATTTCTTAGCAAAAATGATTGTTGGTGAAACGATAAATGGACACATTCACGAATACGGAGATGCTAATCAAGCCGCAGTCTGGGTAAAATTCAAGAAGGATATGTGGACGAACAAAAGTAGAAAATGGGTGTATAATGGAGGCAACGCACCCGAAGGCATACCTGCGGATTTGGGATATTATGTGGGTTATAAAATCTGTGAAAGCTACTACCAAAAAGCCGAGGATAAGCAGCAGGCTTTAGAAGATATTTTACAACTGAAAAGTGTAAAAAAGCTATACGTAGAGAGTGATTACAATGGGGCAATAGAGTAGAAGTTAAATGAGTTGAAGTGGATTCTTAAAATCCACTTCAATTACTTAAGAATTTAATTTATGGGTTCTTCTTTTGTGAAATCGTAAATTTCAGGCTTCGGTTCTATATTGTTGATGAATAAATCCATCTTAAACGCTCGTTTAGTCAGTTCATCAACCACTAAACTGCCAGAAAAAGAACGCGTAATCCTAAAAAAATAGGCTCAATTTGGGTTTCGAGTTGCGATTTATATCTCAAAATATTAGTAGTAATCAAAGAGTGATAATTAGCGTATTTTGGATTGAGAACGGCATCGAGCCGTTTTCAATCCATCAAAAAATTCTTTTGGAGCGAACAAAAATCAGCTTTTGGCTGATTTTTGTTCGCTCCTGAAAGAATTTTTCTCACAGCTCACAGCGCTCGATGCGCTCTTGAGCTGTAAAAGAACGCTTTTTGCTTAAGCAACTTGATTTCCAATAAGAGCC
>JBCDFY010000031.1:0-40643 GCA_039176995.1 Bacteroidota bacterium | reverse complement strand
TCAAAATCCTCTTCCACCGAAGCAGTATAATCTCCATCTGGTTCAATGCCTTCTGCGTCCCACCCAACTGCTTTCATCAATCGCAAAAAACTTCCTGTTCCACAGCCTACCTCTAGGAATTGCTTAGGACTACTCTTTTCTATTTCGTAAAGCCAATTGCTATCGTGTTCTGCTATATATTCAAATCGCTGTTCCGCTCTTTTATCGGTTTGCTCTAGTTTTTTCTTGTCTGGACGTTGGCTGCCTCGCGCCTCTTTTGAAAATTGGCTGTCTTTATATTGTTCATCAAAAAATTCGGTATTTGGTCGAGGAAGCACCATGACAAATCCGCAGTTATTGCAAACAAAATTCTCCACTTTCTTATTATTTCTACCTTTGTTGTGTAATAGGAAGAAATTTCTTTGTCCGCATAAATAACAGCTTGTTTCGTTCATAAATATTTTTGTTTTACAACCACCCCTTACCTGAAATTAATGGGAGTAATACAACGACAAAGCATCAAGCATAGTATTGTCAGTGTAATTGGAATTGCAATTGGCGCATTGAGTATTCTTTTTGTCTATCACAAAGATAGGGAGTTGTATGGAATATTGTCTTTTATTACCAGCACAAGTAGCTTATTGTTACCGTTTTTATCGCTTGGTATTACTACGCTCACGATAAAGTACTTTCCTTTATTCAAGTCAAAGTCCCAAAAGCATCAAGGCTACTTGGGTATCCTTTTCTCCTTCACGGTCATTGGTATTTTTTGCTCTACGTTTTTGTTGTTCCTTTCAAAAGATATTCTCTACGACTTTTTAGCACTGCTTAAGTTCAAAGTGGAAGATGTTGGTGCATACAAATTACCTATTTATGGGGTGACGATTTCGCTCATTTTTTCAAGGATTTTGACCAGCTATATCAGTAATTTTGGTCGTGTTGCCATTCCGAATGCGCTGAACAATTTGTTGCTAAAAGTAGCTTTGCCCATCATTGTTTTGCTCCATATTTCAAGTTATATCAGCCTATCACAAGCCATTAACTTGTACATGCTGACTTATGTGCTTATTCTAACAAGCCTTATTTTTTATACTATACATTTAAAAGAATGGCACATCCAACCTAAGTTTGGAACAATCAGCAAACCGCTGGCGAGAGATATGTTCTCCTTCGCCTTTTTCAATATTTTGTCTAGTACAGGAAGCATCATTGCTAATCAGATTGATGGCATTATGATTTCTACGCTCATTGATTTCGAGAATAATGGCGATTACAATATCTTTCTCTTTATGGCGAATACAGTAAGCATTGCGTACTTGGCTCTAGTAGCAATCGCCAATCCTATTGTATCAGAAAAAATAAAGAGTAATGAGTTGGAAGCAGTTGACGAAATTTACAAAAAAACGTCTCTACACGCTTTATTGGTAGGGATGCTGATCTTAATTGGGTTGTGGTGCAATATGAATGATATTCTTCGCTTGATGGGGAAGTTTGAGTTGTATCAACCTATTGCGGTCACTTTTTTATTTCTAGCAGGTGCTAAGTTATTTGATGCTGCTACTAGCGTTAACACACAAATTATCGCCTATTCTAAATATTATCGCTTCAATTTAGTGATGGTGCTCATTTTAGCAACTCTGACAATAATCACCAACTATGTTTTCTTAGCAATTCTGAATTTGGGTATCATCGGAGCGGCAATGGCAACTTGTCTTTCGGTTTTACTTTATAATCTTGTCAAGATGATTTTCATTTGGGCGAAGTATCGGATGTTGCCTTTTTCAAAAGCCACTTTGGTCGTACTCGCTGTTTCTGGAGTGCTGCTTGCTCTTGGTCTCCTGCTTTCCTTTCCATTTTCTCCAATTGTCAATATCGTATTGAGAAGTGCTTTGATTGCTGGTATTTTTGTTTTTGCCATCTATCAATTCCGCGTTTCGGAAGAGGTGAATGCGTTGATCTTGAAATATTGGAAGATGGTATTTGGATAGAAGAAGACAAAACCGTTATTATTTCACCCAATCTACTCCCTTTCTCAACCACTCCAAAGTCTCCGCTTCTCGACTACCTGCTTCTGCCTGATAATCATACACCCAGTTCGCTTGTGGTGGTAAGCTCATTAAAATGGATTCGGTTCGCCCGTCCGTTTCTAAGCCAAATTTTGTACCTCTGTCCCAAACAAGATTAAATTCAACGTAACGTCCTCGGCGCAAGCGTTGCCAAGTTCGTTCTTGTTCGCCATAGGGAAGCGATTTACTTTTGCTGGCTAAGTGCGTATAGATTGGTGCGAACGCTTCGCCTACGTCTTTCACAAAATCGAAACGTTTTGCCCTTGTAAATCCATCTTGACTACTCAGACGATCAAAGAAGATGCCACCAATGCCACGCGTTTCCTTTCGGTGGTGGACATAGAAGTAATCATCTGCCCATTCTTTGAATTTTGGATAGTAATCTACGTGGTGTTGGTCGCAAACATTTTTGAGCTGCTGGTGAAAATATTGCGCGTCTTCTTTCACGACATAATGCGGCGTCAAATCAATGCCACCACCGAACCACCACTGTTTTTGATTCGCCTCAAAGTATCGGACGTTCATGTGGATGATTGGAATCATCGGACTTTTGGGATGTAAAACGATGGAAACGCCCGTAGCGAAAAACTCACCGCCGTCCATTTGCAAACCTTTGGCAATTTTTTCGGGCATTGTGCCATGCACTGCCGAAAAATTGACACCGCCTTTTTCGATCAGTTGCCCCTCAATGACCCGCGAACGTCCACCACCGCCACCAGGACGTTGCCAAGCATCTTCTTGAAATTTTCCAGCGCCATCTAAGCTCTCCAGAGCGCGACAAATATCATCTTGAAGGGATTGAAAATAGGTGCTGACTTGTTCTTTCGTAATAGTATTATTGGTGTGCATAGTAGTCAATGTGGTTTAATGGTTGTTTGACGGATTCGCCGTTCGATGTAGTGTAGTTTGAATTGGTTCAGCATCTGCTATTCAAAAAGGATTGCTCAATCCTGCTCACTGAACTTCTTCCAATTTTTCTTTGGCTGCAGCGACTGTTTTCTTTGCATTTCCGACAAAAATATCATCGTGAATGACAATGACTGGGCGTTTCAAGAAAGTGTATTCTTCTAGAATTAAACGGCGATAATCTGCTTCGCTCAAAGTTTCTTTATTCAAGCCTCTTTGTCGATACTTCATCGCTCGTCGATTGAACAAAGATTCGTAAGAACCTACTTTTTCATAAAAAGTATCCAAATCTTCCGCAGAAATGGGATCGGTTTTGATGTTTTGGTACTCAAATTGGTCTTCGTGGTCAATCTCCTTAATGATCCGTTGACACGTATTGCAAGTGTCTAGGAAATAGATTTTCATCATTCTTAAATCATGTTATTTTCCCAATAATATTTGCTTCAAAATAACACTTCAAGAATCGTTTTATCGTCACAAAAGATTAATATTTTTCTTCTGAAAAGGAGGCAGTGCAGTACCTTTCACCTTGGCTTCGGCAATGATGAAATATTCGGATTTTGCGGCATATGCTAAGTTCGCTACACTTGCAATTCCCTTGAAAAGGAGATTTTTATTAGAAAATTCTTCCATTTCAGAACGAATCATCTCAAAAGGCAAAACAAACTCAATTTCTACGGCTTTTTCAGGCGTAATTTCTATGTTCTTTTTCAACTCAATTTCCCCCAATTCGTATTCATCTATCTTCTTATCTTTCCCTCTTCCGCGGGTGTATTTTTCGATCATTTTTACACGAATCTGAGATACGGTTTGCTTATTCATCGAAATGAAAGACACTTTTCCCTCCACTTCACCTTTGTAAGCTCCTATTTCTTCTGGTACTTCCAATTCAACTTTTACGCCTTCAATTCCTAAATATCTTTTTACTCTTCCGAACATAGGTTGTGGTTTGAGATGGTTTGATCGTTTATTTATCGCCGTAATGACCGAGGCAAGAAGCAATTTCTAAGTTGCTTTCTTCAATTCTATACACTAACCGATGTTTATCTGTTATTCTTCTTGACCACCATCCCTTAAGATCCCCTTTTAGTGGCTCTGGTTTCCCCTTTCCGTCAAATGGATGGTCAAAAATATCAAGAATAAGTTCCCAGAGCTTCGCTGGATATTCCGGATTTTCCCTTCTCAGTCGAGGTATATCTTCTATTGCTTTTTTACTCAAATGAATCGGATACATCTTTAATTATTAACCATTTCAAAAAAGCCTTCCTTTGATATTTTGTAGAAGGATTTATTGTCCAATTCTAAAGTTGCTGAAAGTATTTTCATTCTATTTGTCAAGTTTGAAACATCTTCTGTATCAGGAGACCAAAAACCTGTATAAATAGAATATCCACCAAATCTTGTAATTGTATCATATAGAAACTCAATGAGCTCTGATTCTATCCTTTTTTTAGAAATGCTAATCTGATTTGTTAGTATTAAATCAGCAAGAATAATCCCTACTTCCAATTGTAAAGACGAATCTATCCAATTCTTTAAATATCTAATTTGTGGAGATGGGTGAAGGGAAAATATCTTAAATGTGCTATATTCAGGCCTGCTCTTTTGAATTTCATCTAGAATATCTTTAAAAGAATTAGGTAATGTCCCAAATATAGGAGATACAATTTTTTGGTAAACTAATAAAACAGAAGAAATTGCTTCTGCAAGATTTGAGAAAGGAGCTAATTGTAAATTTACTGAAATATGTTTACTCAAAAAATCAAGATAGAAGTTGAGATCTTTATCGATATGAGCAAGCCATTCAATTACATCAAAACGTAGGTCAAATATATTTTCCAATAAGCCATTTGCAACTTCATCTACGGATTTGCCTTTTATTCTGATGGTTATTAAATCCACCAAATCAGCCACATTTTGCTCAATTGATCTTTGAGAAAAAATATCTTTTTCGAGGTTAGCTAAAGCCACAAACCTTCCTATTGATCTATTTATCGCTACCATTTCTCTAAATTTGATGTGATTTTATAAATCGTTCAACTATAACAAAAATAAGGTGAAATTTGGTTCAACTCTCTTGTTTCCTACAAGGAATATCCTTTTTTTTACGAGAAATGCTTGAATCAATCGTAATTCTATCTGCTAACTTTCTCATAATCTTTGATTTTTACTAAACCATCTTCCGATGCCAACTCTCCCCAAGTGGCTTCACCCATTGCTTCTCAAACGCTCCTTTCGTATTCACCAAATTATCAAACACCAAAGTTTCATCTGAAATCTTTCCTGCTTGGTACAGTTGCTTGAATTCGCTGCGATGTGCGGTTTTTACTTCACCATTTTCTTGATAGGCAAAAGTCATGCGATCAAATAAATTGACGTCAAATTTAGCTTGTAATTGCTGCAAAAAATGAACCGAAGCATCTATTGAACAACCACTCGCTCCCGCTTGGCTTTCATCTACTATTAGCACAATGAACTGATTATGATAGACTTCTGCAAAAGCCCGCAAAGCACGATTGTGGCTCACCCATTGCGTTGCAAATTGCTGTAGATATTGACGTACTTCTAGCAACTCCTTATCCGTAAATGGACGGTTACTTTGATAAATCCAAACTCTCGATGTATCCAATAATGTATCGTAAACGGTCATTTCTGTTATCAAATTTCTGTATTATTCAGTCAAGCTGCACATTATTTCTACCTACCACTTATTATTATCTACAATCAGCTCTGCTAGGTCATAAA
Organism: Bacteroidota bacterium; assembly: GCA_039176995.1. Classification (GTDB taxonomy): domain Bacteria; phylum Bacteroidota; class Bacteroidia; order Chitinophagales; family Saprospiraceae; genus JAAUTG01. The sequence goes on along the minus strand of JBCDFY010000031.1, from coordinate 34,947 downwards.
TCATGACGTCGTTTTCCTTTCCTTTCGCCGTCAAACCATCTTGTAGCATAATCGTACAAAACGGGCAGTTGGCAGCTAAGATCGTTGCACCTGATTCTACAACATCATCAATGCGCTCTGCGTTGACGCGCGTTCTGCCATCCTCTTCTTCCTTGAACATTTGCGCACCACCAGCGCCACAGCACAAACCATTGGTTCGACTGCGCTTCAACTCCACCAATTGATTGTCCAAAGATTCCAAAACGGCTCTTGGCGCTTCGTAAACACCATTCCCTCTTCCCAAATAGCAAGAATCATGATAAGTAATTTTTTTGCCCTCAAATGCACCGCCTTCTTTCATTTTCAAGCGACCCGAATCAATTAATTCTTGCAGTAATTGGGTGTGGTGGATGACTTCATAATTACCACCCAATTCAGGATATTCATTTTTCAAGGTATTGAAACAATGCGGACAAGCCGCTACGATTTTCTTCACTTCATAAGCATTCAATATTTCAATATTTTGCAAGGCGGACATTTGGAACACAAATTCATTTCCCGCGCGCCGAGCTGGGTCGCCTGTACACGCTTCTTCATTCCCCAAAATTGCGAAGTCCATGCCGACTTCATTCAATATTTTTGCAAATGCCACCATAATTTTCTGTGCACGATCATCGTAGCTTCCTGCACATCCTACCCAAAAAAGTATTTCGGGCTGCTTTCCTTCGGCAGCGTATTCTGCCATTGTTGGTATCTTCATGCTTTTAGATTAGTTCGAGTTTCTTCTTCAATTTGGACACGGATTACACAGGTTGAACGGATTTTTGTAGGTCGTGTACGATTTTTCGATTGAGATTGAGGTGTTGTACACATGATGTAGTGTGTATAACAAATTACACTTTTACAGGAGATTGGAAGTAACAAAGATTCTGTTCTCTGCTTTTATCAACTCATGGCGGCATCGAACCGCCATGAGTTGTTCAAGGTTTTCAAAGGATAAAAAATGGCTAAAAAGCCATTTTTTATCCTTTGAAAACCTTGATGGATTTGGATGGACTCGACCTGTCCGCCTTAGGCTGATGTCCATCCAAATCCAAAACAAGTCGCTCTTGGCAAACACTGTTCGGTATTTGTGCAATTTGTTATAGACGCCAAGGTAATCTTGTGACTTAGAGAGAGCCTTGTTTTTATGAATTTGATTATCAATTGCTTAGTACATCAACTAAAGTCTTGAGTCCAACAAACATCAACTCTCTCCCAACGGGTGTAATAAAATCCTCTTCATCGTCAATTATTCCATCCTCGATAAAGGCTAGCAAATCTTCTTGCAGCGTCTTTTCAAAAAAAGGATCGAGGCGTTTTCGGAAATCTCCTTTTGACGTTTTTTCCATCATTTCCCAGTTCTGCTCTTCCGCAGTACCGATTTGGTCTTCGTTGGCAATGCTTATGCTTTCTGCTCCTTGGGCAATAGATTGGTGCAAAATCCATGCCAGATACAAGAAATAGTCTTTTTCTTGTTCGTTTAATAAATCAAACTGCGAACCTGTCAAATATGCCAACAACATGGGCTGGCGTTGGTTGAAAAAAGTGATCTGTTCCTCGGTGGTCTGTTCTGTCTGCGCTACGACTTTGTTGATGATGTCTTCGGATATGAATGGCATTAGTTCTATCAGTTTGAAATAGTTCGAGTTAGTTAGTTAGATGTTGTTTGAAATAGCTCCTCTCAATTCCTCCTGATTTCAAACGCCTTAAAGCCAATAACAGTTGCTTTTTCAAATTCTACGCGTTCTACCTTCGACATCGGTGATCCGACTTCGCACCAAGCTATCAATTTTTGCAATTGCTCGGTTGTGCCTTCTACTTCGAGATAGACGCTTCCATTTTCTTCGTTTTGCACAAATCCATGAATACCTAATCGTTCTGCTTCCATTTTGGTGGAAGCTCTGAAATAAACGCCTTGCACGCTTCCAAAGACCTGAATATTATAGTGTTTCATTCTCCACTTTTGCTTTTTTGCACGAACCAATACTTTCCAGTAATATTGCGGAAAATTATTAGATGTTATCAGGCATCGGACGTTTTTAAAAGCATCCGATGCCTTGGAGCTAGTAAAAAAACTACCATTTCATGTCAAACACCTATGTCGCTATTATGGCAGGAGGCGTCGGAAGCCGATTTTGGCCTGCCAGCCGAACGCAACGTCCCAAGCAGTTTTTAGATATTTTAGGAACTGGAAAATCTTTGATTCAATCCACTTACGAGCGTTTTTTGAAATTGACGCCAAAGGAAAATATATTTATCGTTACGAACAAAATTTACCGTGATTTAGTCAAAGAACATTTGCCTGATTTGACGGATAATCAAATTTTGTGCGAACCTTCTCGCAATAACACGGGTCCTTGCGTCGCTTATACTGCTTTCAAATTGCACAATCTGAATCCAGATGCCAACTTCGTGGTCGCACCTTCCGACCATATCATTTTGAAAGAAGAGGCCTTCGTTTCGCAATTGCAAAAAGCTTTGAAATTCACCGATGAAGAAGAGGCCTTAGTCACTTTAGGCATTTCTCCAACGCGTCCTGATACGGGTTATGGTTACATCAATTTTATTCGTTCGCAAGAAGAAAGAGCTGGGATTTTTAAAGTGGCTGCCTTCAAAGAAAAACCCAACGAAGCAACCGCTAAGGAATACATCGAAGATGGTAATTATCTGTGGAACGCAGGTATTTTCATTTGGAAAGCTAAGTCTATTTTGAAGGCCTTCAAGCAACACGCTAATGAAATTCATCAAATTTTGAGTGCAGGTGAGGCACATTACAATTCGGATACGGAGCAGTCCTTCATTGATGAAAAATATCCCACCACACCAAGCATTTCCGTAGATTATGCCATCATGGAAAATGCGGATAATATCTACACCTTGCCATCAGATATCGGTTGGTCAGATTTAGGAACTTGGGCTTCTTTGCACGCCGAATCAGAGAAGGATGCCAACAATAATGCCTTGAAAGCAGACCATACGATTTTGGAGGAGACAGAGGATTGTTTGATTCGTCTGCCAAAAGGTAAGGTATTGGTTGCTAAAGGATTGAAGGATTTTATTATTGTGGATGAGGGTGATGTTTTATTGATTTATCCGAAGTCGAAGGAGCAGGAAATTAAAAGCGTGACGAAGAAGATGGGAGCGGAGTTTGGGGATTTGGTTTAGGTGGAAATGTGGATTTATACACGAAATCCAATACGCTCATCAGTAACAAGTTAGATATAGTGTTTTGCAGTACAAATATTAACAAACAAGAGATGCTTTGATTTATGATGAGCGTATGACATCGCCGAAATATTCCGAGACGATCAGGTTTTATATGATCAATTTGATGATCACTTTACAAGCCAAAATTTAACAGGAATCATCATTCGAGATCTCACGGGGATACCATTTTTTTTAGCGGGAATCCATCGTAAATTGTTGTGAGCAAGTGCTTCGTTGATCGCTGTTAAAGCAGCTTGTCCACATTCGCTGCCTATGTCTTCTAAAATTTCTGTGGCAGATGCTGTTCCATCTTTCTCAATGACTATTCCAATTTTAACGACACCTTCAACGCCATTTTCTCTAGCAGCGGCTGGATATTTAAGATACTTGATGTATTTTTTTTCCAACAACTTTCGCTCACATATCCACTTTTCTCTCTTATCCTCAATATTCATACACTCCTCAAAAGTAGGCAAATCAATATCATCCTTTTCTTCATAAATTGTATCATCTGATGCAAAATTTGTCTCTTCTTGCATACCACACTGGTTGTTGGCGTTTTGTTCAATATACTGCATCGCTTCTTCAAAAGTATTGAAACGAATATCATGAGACGCCTTACCAAAAACTGTGAAATAGATCACATTTTGAGCTTTAGCCTCATGCTTCAAGATATACCACTTGCTATTTTTTCCAGATTCACAAACTTTTACAATTTTCTTGATGGCTTCCGAACCATCTACTTTTTTGCCATTAACTTTTACGCAGTTAGAACAGGCAGAAGGTTCGCTCCATTCGCTTTCTTGGAGGTTCATATTTTGACTGAAAGTATGGAGAGAAAAGAACAGTGAGCAAAGAAAAAGAAATAGTAGTTTCATGATTTAGTTTTAAAAGAGACGCTTTTGAGCATAAAATAGCTGCCAACAAAATAAACGCAATTTCGCTAATAGTGTGTTTCCACTTGAATTTATTATTGGCAAAAATTGATCTTCTCATTTGAACGATTTGAAAGTGCGAGTTTTGTAGTGAGAGAATGTAAATGGAGTCAACTTTAAGTCGCGTAAACGCTTTATTAGGTTACAGTTTAGATGAAGCAAATCAGTAAGCAGATTTATCGAGCTGAAATATTTTAGAGCAAGGGCGTTATTTCAAATATGAAGTGTCATATTTTTTAATCAGCTTACATTAGACCTTATTCACAAATAATACTTGTAAAGACTAATTGATTGATTTTCAGCACCTCAATTCGGCTTTACAAATTTTTTGTGAATAACCACTAATAAATATTGTCTTATCGCTTTCTCTTTTGAAAAGCCAAATTCAAAATCGCTAACATGAAATACAGTATATTCACATTCCTTTTTTCCATAATAAGCATTACTGTTATTGCCCAAGAACGCATTAATTGGGACATTTTAGCGGATGTTTCTTTTGTTTCAGAATATGTAGAAGAAATGGGAACGATGCAAAGCATTTCGCGCTTTGGCGAAGATCCAAAAGAAAGAGAAGGTAAGGAAATCAGCATTACAGGCTACACTATCCCAATTGATGGAACAGGAACTTACTACGTACTTTCCAAATTTCCTTACGCAAATTGTTATTTTTGTGGAGGTGCAGGACCAGAAACTATTATCGAACTCTCTCTGAAACCAGATGCACAAAGAAGATTTGAAACCGATGAACGCGTAACGGTCACTGGAAAATTGCAACTGAATGAAAACGATGTATATCGTTTGCCGTATTTAGTAGTAGAAGCAACGGTAGAACCACTCAACTAAAATATTATCAGTCATCTCAAACGGCGAAGCCATGAGAAATATTCAAACCTTTAAATTTTGAAGACCATAGACATCAAAACTTCCCAAAATGTAGTCATCGAGTACGAATTAGCAGCTTTGCGCGATCGCTTGTTTGGTGCGTTTTTAGATATTGTCATCGTCTTTGGGGGATATTTTATTTTATTGCTGCTGATTATTAGAGCAGCTAGTCTTGATCTTTCAGAAGGTTTTGTTGGATATGTGGTGTTTGGGTTGATGCCATTAGCGGCTTTTGTGCTTTATCAATTTTTATTTGAATTGCTAGGAAATGGACAATCCATTGGAAAGCGAGTGATGCGCACCAAAGTCGTAAAAACAGATGGTTCGGAACTAGAAATTGGAGACTTTTTGGTCAGAGCAGTTTTCTATTTAATTGATGGTTTTCTATCGGGTGGCGTTGTTGGTTCGTTGGCCATTTTGTCTTCTAGCAAGCATCAAAGATTCGGAGACTATGCCTCCAACACTACCGTTGTGCGTCTAAGAAGTAGTCTAGCCTTTGAACTGAATGATATTCTAAATATAGATTCTATTGATGCTTATGAACCAAGTTATCCGCAAGTACGCGAGTTGAATGAAGAAGATATGCTCGTCATCAAAAATACCATTACGCGCTATCAAAGTCATAAAAATGAAGCGCATCGAGAAGCAGTTTTACTACTCACCAAGCGGCTAGAAAAAGTACTAGACATTCCCAATTCACCCAATCCAAAATTGGAATTTTTAAAGACGCTGATTCGAGATTATATTGTGTTGACTCGATAGAGAATATACGCTATGTTTTGGAATTGGTAAGCGCGAAGTTTACGAAGCGATTGCTAAGCCCGTAGTTTCTGCTTACCAATTCCTTTGAACTTAGCAATCAGAAACTACTCGTGGCATCAGCAAGGAATTGAACACCTAGCCAACTTCTAATTCAACTTAAACATCACAGGCATCGTAAATTGGACACGTACAGGGCGCTTGCGTTGCATACCAGGAATAAAAGTCTCTTTCTTCTTCAGCTTTTCCATTACCCTCACCGTCTCTTTCGACAAAATATCGCTAGGCGAACGAAGTACCTCAATCGCTCCAATTTTACCCGATTTTTCAATCACGAATTTGACTATTACATTGCCTTCAATGCCATTTTCTCTAGCAATTGATGGATAATTTACCTCGCCGTAAACAAATTTCATCAAATTATCCTTGAAGCATACTTCTTGTTCTTCGCGTTTGATTCCTTCGCATTTTTTGAACATTGGTTTATCTTCGATCAACATAAACGGAATATCTGAATCATCTTCTTCCACTGGGGGCGGAGGTGGAGCTGGAGTAGTTACTTTTGCCACAGGCGTCGGTGGTGGAGCAATCTTGGTATCTTCTTCGATCAGCTGATCCTTGAATTCAATGTCCTCCTCTTCTTCAATTTCTTCCTCTGGCACTTCTTCAATCACTGGCGGCGGCGGAGGAGGAAGAGGTGGTGGAGGTGTGGTCGTCCTTGGAATTTCGACAATCAAATCTTCATCTACCCAATCCATACTCGAAATGTCCACTTGCTCTTCATAAGTCGTCCAACTGAATGCTAAAAGTGTCAAAGCAACAGCAAGTGTTAAGCCTACATTCAGAAATGTATTGCTCCAGCGAAATACATTGACTACCAAGTACTTATTGCGCGTAGCAATGGATTGTCTAGGCGTTTGTTCACTAGTAATAATTTGTTCTGATTGTTTATAAATGTAGCGTTTAAAAAACAAAATCAAAACAAAAACAAGGAGCATCGCAACGGCACTACACGTCGCTAAAGTTGCTCCAGAAATGGCTAAATCAGTCATCATATTGAGTGTTTTAGTTAAAAAAAGGCATAGCAAAAACCGTCAGTGCTAAGCACTTCAAATTTTGTGTGGCAGTATTTTGCTATGGAAAGTTTACTCGAAAATCAGAAATGTGAGCTCAAATTTCTGAAATCTACTGGCAGTTGTTTTTTTGGAGTTACATGGAGATAGATTCAGCTAAGCGCAATTTTGGTGGGTGTGCGGTTTATTTTTTCTGAAAATAAGTGTTGGATTCCTTAATTTACAGCATAGCAGTGTTGTATCAATTGAATTTCATAAAGGTAATATACTGCTGATAATCAAAACTCTGCGTGCTCCTCGCCCTCTGCGTGATTTTAAGATCTCCTCAACTATCGCTCTTTACCTCATTCTTCAATTCCTCTCCATTCTCAAACTGCGTAAGATTGTAAAGCGTCGTCTCCGCAATTTCTTTCAATGCTTCATCTGTCAAAAAGCCTTGATGCGAAGTAATAAGCACATTCGGAAAAGAAATTAAACGGGCAATCATATCATCTTGAATGATTTCCTCGGATAAGTCTCGAAAAAACAGATTTTCTTCTTGTTCATACACGTCCAAACCTAAATAGCCCAATTGCAAATTCATCAACGCATCAATGGCGGCTTGTGTATCAATCAATGCACCGCGACTCGTATTGATGAGCATACTCCCTTTCTTGATTTGTTGAAACGCTTCTTCACCAATCAAATGGTAAGTCTCCTCCGTGAGTGGACAATGAAGCGAAACAATATCCGATTGTGCGAGTAAATCTTTTAAATCGTGGTAAGTGATACCTTTTTCCTGCAACGCCTCGGATGGGAAAGGATCATAAGCAATAACTTTGCAACCAAAACCTTGCATAATTCCAGCAAAAATCTGCCCAATTTTTCCAGTACCAACTACGCCAACTGTTTTTTGGTGCAAATCGAAACCAATCAATTTTTCTAGCGAAAAATTTCCTTCTCGAATGCGATTGCATGCTTTATGTGTCTTGCGATTGAGCGTCAAAATCAATGCGACGGCGTGTTCTGCCACTGCCTGTGGAGAATAGCTCGGTACGCGCACTACTTTTATTTCATATTGAGCCGCTGTCTCTAAATCCACATTATTGAAACCTGCGCATCGCAAGGCAATAACTCGTACTCCATTCGCCGCCATTTTTTCAATAGTTTTCGCATCCAATTGATCATTCACAAAGACACAAACTGCCTCAAAATCTTTCGTCAGGTTCGTCGTTTGCGCTTTCAATGGTGCTTCAAAGTAGACCAATTCGTGCTGCGATATCTCGACTGCGGCATCAAAATATTCTCTATCGAACGACTTGGTACTAAATACGGCTACTTTCATCGTATCTTTTGTTATTATTCCTGTAATGATTCACCACATAGTAACAGTAGGAGTTTTCAAATAGTGCGTATTTTTCATCAATTGCACAACAAACATGACATTCTGTGTTTTATAATTCGATACTACTAGATGGTAGTTCATAATTTTTACTTATCAAAGCTATCAATTATGTATACAAGAACAGTTTTCCTCTTCCTGCTTTCTCTATGTTGCCTCACTATTCAAGCCCAAGACATGACCAACAAAAAGCTCCAGAGAATCCTAGAGGAAACCACCGAAAAAGTGGATGGTAAAACAGGGCTTTGGAGGGTAACGCACCGCGAGCGGATATTGATGGTGATTACTGATGAAAGTGCCAATAGAGTACGCATTTTTACTTTCGTAACGGAAGAGGCAAAGCTAGAGGCGAAGCATATCAAAAGGATGTTGAATGCCAATTTCCATTCTGCTTTAGATGCCAAATATGCACTTTCTAATGGTTTTGTAATTAGCGTTTTCACGCATCCTTTAAAAGAACTGACCGAAGCGCAAACCATAGATGCCTTAAAGCAAGTTGTTACCTTATCCCATACTTTTGGGACTACCTACACGAGTACAGATTGGGCGTTTGGTGGAGTGGAAGAAGAAGGGCTAAAGCCAAGGAATGTAAGAAGAAAGAAAACGGAAAAGAGGTTGTAGAAAGCAATACAGACCTAGAAGCTATTGAATTTAGTTGGTTGAGTGAAAGTAACCAAATTTTGTTTTGAGTAAGGCAAAAAACACAGATCTATGCTCTTGATACGGCAGAGCTTTTTAGCATAGTTCAGGAGAAAATTCGCCATTCGTAGGCAATCCTAATGGATTCAAACAGCTTCTTAGACATAGTTCATCCTCTTGATTCTTCTGGTGAACTACCTCCTCGCTTGGCTTTCACTTTTTGATTACTGAAACTCGCTGAATAATTCAAATTGAGAATCCATTGACTGAAATCAAAAAGACGTTCAACAAAAAAGTTTTGTTGTGAAAGGAAAAAACACTAAAATAAGCAACATAGGGTGTCTTGTGTGCCCGTACGGGCGAAAATTCTTTAGGAGGGAGAGGGGAATCGGTGTTTTTACCGCCAGTTCCCCTCTTCCTCCTAAATTTCCCTTAGCTGCGTTAGCAGCGAAGGATAGTAAATTTTAACACTTATGAAATCCCGTCGTTATAATTCACTAATCACAGCAATCCATTATGATCAGAAATTTTGATTGGTAGCATTAAAATCTCAATCCCTCATTCTGATCCAACTTTGTCACAATGCCCCAAGGAAAAAAGAAATTACCTACCCCAATCAACAACTCATTTTCGTCTTCTTTCAGCGGCAAATCAAAAGTAGTATTTTCAATAGACAAGCGACCATAAGGGGCTTTCATGATGGGCTGACGGTAATAGTTCTTGTCCAAATAGAGCAACTGCCCATTTATATAAACCCAAACCTCATCGCTGAAGCCTAAGTGCAATTTTCTGCGCTGGGCGATGTCCGCATTCACAGTGGTTCTCAGCCATGCTAAGCGGCGTGTTCCATATTCTGTTCCACCATATTGGCGCGTTAAATTGACAAAACCTAAACGTTCGGCATTTATCTCATTCCAAGTGACTGATAATCGAATTATGGGGATTAGCTATCAGTTTCAAGGAACAGGTGTGGTAAAATTTTTAGAATTAAATCGGCAAGTTTTGGCGGATTTTCATCAAGAAGAGGTGAACCAATTCCTGATCAAAAGCTAACTAAATCCGTAGCTAAAATTTGAGTAGCTAAGCACTAGGACATAAACAAATTGCTTTTTTGACGGAGCAGATTTTTGTGTTTAGATAAGACGTTTTTTGTAGGAATAACGAGTTATTGCCACAAAAAATAACATTCATCTAGTGGTGTCTTTCAAAAAAGATTAAGTGTATTTTTAGCGAAATGAACCGCTAGCATGAATGAACGAGCACAAAGGGTAAAAGTCAAGTGGACTTTTAAGTGAAAGAACCGCAGCAGCGGATGGGATGCTAAACCGAAAAGAGACCGTCACAAAATGTTAAGTTCATTGTGTTCCAGTATTTACTCCTTCAGTTTAGCCAATTCTCCAATAAATAAGCCAAACCAATTCCCAAATAATTCCCCAAAGCATAACCAATCAAACCCGTTGCCATTCCCGAAAAAATCAGTGTTCGATTATTGATCGCACTAGCAATTTGTCCCACGAAAACAGGACCATAAATCGCTGCAGTCGCCGTAATCATTAAAGTATCCCGATCAATTTTGAAGAAATAAGCAAACAAACTATGCAGCACAACAATCGTAATCCAAACGCTTGCCATATATAAAATAACCATTCCACCTTTTTCCCAAATCGAACTAAAATCGGCAAGCAAACCAATCGCCACGCAGAAAACAAGTAAGAAATATTCGCCCAATTCAAAGCTAACTTTCAGATTTCTGAAAAATGGAAAGAAAGATAAGCCAATCGCAAAAGTGGTGAGTAGCAAGATAATTAAAACGACTGATTTCAATGCACCTGTGATAGCAAAAGTGAGACCAATCGCTGCTCCGACAACCAGAATAGTGATGCCAAAAGCCGTGAAATACGAGGTAATAGAAGTAGTTTCTTCATTTATAATTGCTGCATGATTTTCACTACCTCTATTTTCTTGAAAATCAGACAAAAAAGTGCCAAAAAAACGGTGCGCTACCGAAGTCAAAAAGATCAAATAGCAGCCGCCAATAAAAATATCTGCGGCATTCAATAGTACGAAATCTTCACTCTTTGCTTCTAGCATCATCCCGACAGCTTGCATATTAGGTGCGCCACCTGTGAATAAGCCAAGCATCATAGCTGCATAAGTGGGCGCATTCTCGAAGTAACTCTGATAAAAGAACGCCATTAATATGCTCGCCAGAATGGCACTAACTACACACAACGTAAAAGACAACACAGTGCTTCTCGCATATTTTAGCCAAGCCACTACATCAGTGGAGTAGAGGAGGAGCGGAATGGCAAGCAGAATACTAATTTCGCTAAATTGATTGGAAACTTCTTCTTGAATCGGGAAGTTGGGCACATTCGTAATAGTGATTCCGACGGCGTAGCACAGTACTACTGGACTTAGCCATTTTCCAATAGTGTATCGCTTACAAAACCAAAGAGAAAAAATAGGAAACCCCAGAATGAGAAGGCATTGAAGAATGACCAACATGTTTTTTTGCTATGTCTTTAATGTAATATCCTGACCAACAGCTACTTCCCTTGCAAACTAGGATCAGTAAAAGTATCTTCGCCCAAAATGAATTGCGGTTTTTCAAATTCTTCCATTCTATCTAACAAGCGATTCACATCTGTATCATCAATGATTAATTCGCGATATTCAGCTCGAATGAAACCTTCTCGCAACATTGTTTCGACATGACCCATCAAATGATCGTAATAATGATTGACGTTGAGTAATCCAATCGGTTTGCGATGCAGCTTTAACTGCGACCAAGTCAGAATTTCCATAAACTCATCCATCGTTCCAAAGCCACCAGGTAGAATAATAAAACCATCCGAACGCTTCTCCATAATGGCTTTGCGCTCGTGCATCGTTTCCACTACGATGGACTCAGTGAGATTGAAATGTCCTTCAATGTCTTTCAAAAAATCGGTGATGACGCCCGTTACTTTCCCTCCTCCTTCCAGAACAGTATTAGCAGTAATGCCCATCAATCCTACATCTCCACCACCATACACCAAATCAATTTTGCGCTCGACCATAGCTTTAGCAACGGCTTCTGCAGTCTCCTCATAAATAGGATGATTACCAAATCTTGAGCCACAATAAACAGCAATGGATTTCATAGAAAGGAATTGAATATTTGAGAAATTGAGCGGAGTTGAGTATCTCTCATGAAAGTTATATAGTTTTTATTCCACCACAAGGCACGTCTAAAACACTGAAACAAAATTAAAAAATTACTTAGCTTGTGTAGTATTAGAGTACTTCCTAGGACTTCTGCCTATTTTATTAATTGAAAGAAGATGGGCTCTTGTTATCGCAAGTTCCTGCACATTTTCCGTACAGATTTAGTGCGTGATGGGTTACTTCGAATTGAAGCAAATCCCCCATAGTATCTTTAATTTGCTGGATACGCGGGTCGCAGAATTCCAGCACCTTACCACAATCTACACAGATTAAGTGGTCATGCTGTTTGTAGCCATAAGATTTCTCATACTGCGCCAAATTTTTCCCGAATTGATGCTTTTTTACCAAATCGCAATTTACCAACAATTCCAAAGTATTGTAAACTGTTGCTCGACTCACCCGATAATTCTGATTCTTCATATGGATGTACAATGCCTCCGCATCGAAGTGATCAGTTCGATGATAAATTTCTTCTAAAATCGCGAAGCGTTCAGGCGTTTTACGAAACTTATTCTGCTCCAAGTGATTAGAAAAAATACTCTTAACTTCCTTGATAATTTCATCTGAAACTTGCTGCATAAAAAATGAACTGGTTAAAAAAGACGGCGGATCATGAATGAATCCTAAAAGTAGTGAAATTAAATTCAAGAGCTAGAAAAATTATCTCCTTCCTTTCAATTTCCCATTTCACTGATGTATGTAGATTGAAAAGATAAGGTTTCGGTTACAAAATTTGTAGAAAATCTTTTCAGCCTTTGGCAGACTAGGGTTTGAAAGATGAAAAAAATTCTGGATGCGATTCCACAAATTCTAAAAAATGTGTGACGTTATTGAATTTCAACTTTCAGATTTCAATGTTTCTCTTAGCTCACTCTAGTAACAGTTGAAATGTTATCAAGTTGCTCTAAAGCCTTAATTGTGACATACAATTCGTCTTTGTTGGCAACCAGTAAGCTAACTTCACCTTCAAAGACACCTTCATTACCACTGATGGAAAAGGAGCGAATATTGAGACCAAGCGAAGTAGAAATTTCGTTAGAAATGCGCTCAATAACACCACGTCCTTTATCGAATCCTCGAATTTTAAGATTAGCGACAAAGGTTTGTTCATTGGTGGTTGTCCAAGCCGCTTTAAGTACGCGATGTCCGTGCTCTGCCATCATATGTGGAGCATTGGAACAATTCGAGCGATGAATTTTGAGTTCTGCATTGGCAGTAATGTAAGCAAAAATAGTATCGCCCTGTACTGGATTGCAGCAAGTAGCTAATTGATATTTATACAACTCTGCTGGTTCGCCATTAATGAGTAAGCCTGTTTTGCTGGATACTGTTTTCTCTCTCTTGATCGACTCTTCAACAGGCGCTTTTTCTCCTTTATTTTCTCCTGTTTCAATGGGCATTAGCTGCTGATTTTCAACAACTAGCAGTTTGAAAATAGAAGGAATCGTTCGGACTTCTACTGCCAGATCGTAGTACAAATCTGCATGAGATTTATAGCCCAAATGATCTACTAAAAAGTTGATGCTTTCTTCTGCAGGTACTTTCAAATTCTTTAATTTTCGCTCTAATTTCTCTTTACCCATTTCTCCAACTTTGCGACGCTCATCTTTCATCGCAGAGCGAATCTTGCTCTTTGCCTTACTCGTTTTGACAGATTTTATCCAAGCCTCTGTAGGTTTTTGTTTTGGGCTAGTCAATACCTCGACACGATCTCCATTCGACAACTGATAGCCCATCGGAACAATTCGTCCATTAACTAACAAGCCTGAACAATGATAGCCTACATCAGTATGAATATTAAAGGCAAAGTCCAGTGCTGTTGCGCCTTTTGGCAAAATTTTCATATCACCCTTTGGTGTAAAAGTATAGACTTCATCACTGAACAAACCACTCTTGAAGTCTTGCAAAAATTCTACTGGACTGGAATCTGGATCATTCAGCACATCGCGTACGCTATCTAACCACGTCGTGTAAACATCTGGTTCCTCCACATTGTGCTTGTATTTCCAATGTGCCGCAAAGCCGCGTTCTGCTACATCATGCATCCGCTCCGAACGAATCTGAATTTCTACAAAGCGCCCGTCTCTTCCAACCACCGTCGTGTGCAAAGATTCGTAGCCATTTGACTTTGGACGATTAATCCAATCTTTCAAACGTTCTGGAATAGGTTGATAAATATCGGTGACCACAGAGTAAACCGACCAGCAGATCAATTTTACTCTTTTATCATGCCTTTTGATTAAGCGATTTTGCTCTTCTTCCGATAAATCTTTCATTTCTGGTTCAGGAACATCCACGATAATACGAATAGCAAATAGATCATAAATCTGCTCGAAGGCTACATTTTTCTTTTTGATTTTATTGGAAATCGAATAGATGGATTTTGGACGTCCAAGAATACGGTACTTACCTTCTAGCTCAGGCAGATCATCCAATTCTCTTTGGATGGGTTCAATGAATTTATCAATGTACCCTTCTCTGGCTTTTTTGGTTTCGTTTAGCTTTTTGGCGATGTAACGATATTGTTCAGGATCAGTAATTTTCATGCATAAGTCCTCCAGTTCCGTTTTGATGGCGTACAAACCCAAGCGATGTGCCAAAGGCGCATAAATAAAACTGGTCTCCGAAGCAATGCGCAGTTGTTTATGTTGTGGCATCGAACCCAAAGTGCGCATATTGTGCAAACGATCTGCCATTTTAATCAAAACAACGCGCACATCATTCGTCAAAGTAGAAAGTACTTTTCGGAAATTTGCTGCTTGTTTATATTGAGGCGTATTGCTACTATCGAGTTTCGTCAAACCATCCACGATGACCGCAATGTGTCCGCCACGTTCTCCAAATCGCTCACTGATATCCTCTAGCGTCACGGGGGTGTCTTCCACCACATCGTGCAATAGTGCACAAATCACCGCTGTTGGTCCTAAACCAATTTCTTCCACACAAATACGTGCAACCTCGATGGGATGCAAAATATAAGGTTCTCCCGATTTTCGGCGTTGCTCTTTATGTGCATCCACCGCCATTTCAAAAGCCAAGCGGACATTCTTCTGATCCCATTCATCCATTGTATTTTGGATGCTTTGCCGCAGCCTTCTGTAAGCACGCTGAATAAGTTTTTTATCCATTTGTTCCTGTGTTTCCTCTTTAGCTGCTTCTAATATTGCGGTGTGATCTATAATTTGCTGCATAGCTTGGAGCTTTTGTGTGACTAAATCATACTAATCAATAAATTTGAGATCAGAAAATACGAGGCACGAAATACAAATTTATCATATCGTATAAAGTCTCGTAGATTTTTCAGGATGCCCAACTTAAAACTAGATATAACAGATCAAAACGCTGTTACACAAGCAATTGTTACAAATCTAAACATTTGCTTGCATAACTTTAACGCTATTTTACGGAAATGTAGGAGAATGAGTGGGAAAGTGAACTTTGGTTGACCATCTGAACTTTACTGCCACACAAATTCCACTTGCTGCACCATATCTGGATGCACACTTTTTGCCACTGGACAAGTGCGAGCGACATTCTCTAAGAACTTCTTTTCTTCGTTTGAATAATTTCCAGCAGGCATTGTAATTTTGATTTGAACCTCGGCAATGCGTCTTGGATTAGAAGCCATAATTTTGGTGATTTCTGATTCCATTCCATCTATATTGATGCCTTTTTGATTAGCTTTGATGCCCATTACCGTCAGCATACAGCTAGAAAGCGCAGTGGCGACCAAATCAGTAGGAGAAAAGTTTTCACCTTTGCCATGATTGTCAGTTGGTGCATCAGTAATAATGGAGTTGCCTGACTTGACGTGCGTGGCTAAGGTTCGGAGTTCGCCTGAATAAGTTACGGTTGATGTCATTTTTCTTTATTGTTGATCTGTTTAGCTTGTTGATTTGTTGAACTGATTTCAACATAATAAACAAATTTAAATGGATAAAAATATACTGATTGGAGATTTGGTACTCTACAAGAATAATCAATTGATTGCTTTCAATAAATCTGCTACTATACCTGTGCAGCCCGACAAAACTAAGGATAAATCTTTGTTAGCGTTGGCAGAAATTTACGCAAAGTCCAAAGTTCAACTCCTACATCGTATTGATCGCCCTGCAAGTGGTGTAGTGCTCTTTTCCAAAACTCAGCGCGCCACAAAATCCTTGAATCAGCAATTTCAAGATCAAACCATCCAAAAAACCTACCTCGCTGTCGTCAAAAACAAACCGACTGAACCCCAAGGCACTTTAATTCATTATCTTAAAAAGCTATCGAAAAGTAAGAAAAGTGTAGCAGTAGAAAAAGAGGAGGCAGGAGCGAAGAGAGCGGAATTAGATTATCGCATTTTAGCAAGCAGTGAACAATATCATCTACTAGAAATCGAACTCAAAACTGGACGTTTTCATCAGATCAGAGCACAGTTAGCAGCCATTGATTGTCCTATAAAAGGAGATGTAAAATACGGTTTCAGAAGAAGTAATAATGATCGTTCGATTCACCTACACGCTTGGAAAATGACTTTTCGGCATCCAGTTACGAATCAGTTAGAAGAAGTTATTGCGCCTTTGCCGGAGGATAATCTTTGGCAGGCGTTTAAAGATGGGGTAAAAGGGTAAGATTAGCTATAATAACTATTGTCACCTCTGTGGAAAGCCATATATCTGTACAGTAAAAATGAGCATATGAAAAAAATAAAGCCAAAAAAAGGACAAGAAAGCGTTTGGGACTATCCGCGTCCGCCTAAATTAGAGCAAACCAACAAGCACCTAGTCATTGAATTCGGAGGAATTCGACTTGCCGAAACCAATGCGGCGTATCGAGTATTAGAAACTAGCCATCCACCAGTTTATTATTTACCGCAAAGCGATATTCAGATGGAGCATTTGCAACTGAGTGATGTTAGAAGCAGTTTTTGCGAATTCAAGGGAGCAGCCGTTTATTGGGATATTATTACGCCAAAGAAAGAAATTTTGAAAGCAGCGTGGAGCTATCCAGAACCGAGTTTCGACTTTCTAGACATTCGAGAATACATTGCTTTCTACGCCAGCAAAATGGATGCTTGCTATGTGGATGGAGAGCTAGTAAAAGCCCAAGAAGGCGACTTTTATGGTGGGTGGATTACTTCCGATATCGTTGGACCTTTTAAAGGTGGACAAGGAACTTGGGGTTGGTGAAAAAATAATCCGACAAAGTTTGCTAACTTCACAGAAAGTACTAATTTTGCACTCCTTTTAAAGGAGGATAACATATTAGTACATAAGATTCAAATTTTCATAATCATGGATGCCATAAAATTTGTGAACGAGCAGATGTTGAAGACCAACGATTACCCAGATTTCCGTCCTGGAGATAATATCGTGGTGAGTTATAAAATTATTGAGGGAAGCAAGGAGCGTATCCAGTCTTTTAGAGGAGATGTCATCCAGATTAAAGGAAAAGGAGCGAATAAAACCTTTACAGTCAGGAAAATTTCCAATGGAATTGGTGTAGAGCGTATTTTTCCATATTCCTCTCAAAATATTGATGGAATCAAATTATTGAAGCGCGGTAAAGTACGTCGTGCTAAATTATATTACTTACGTGAATTGGTAGGCAAGAAAGCAAGAATCAAAGAAAAGCGTACTGTGCGCTAAACGAAATCTGCTTTTCCATCTTACAAATTTGCCATTGATAAAAACTTCCTTCACCTAAGCTGGTGTAGGAAGTTTTTTGTTTTAAGGAAAGTCTTAACTATTTTCCACACAGCCCACGTAGTACTTTTATATAGTTTTAAAGCCTTTCAAGTTGGCTCTTGTAAACAATTGAGGGGGCTTAGCACATAGCCTTTGAAAATAAAATGAAAAATTTATTTTTCATTTTATTTTCAAGGAATCTGTTGGGGAGAAAGAGCTAATTTTTTAAGTTTTTTCAAAAAACTTAAAAAATAGCTCTTTCTCCCCGAAAGTCTCCCCAAATGGAAATTTTAGGAACTAAAATTTCCATTTGATATAATAAAAGATGAGGGATTTAAAATCCTCCTAGATATTGATAAGAGCCTTTCAAACTTTGTTCGCTACATGATTTATTTGAAATAAACTATTGTGGCTATCGGGTAGATGGTTATGGAAAATCTAAAACGAATTTCAAGCCAAATAATATCAATTTCTCTTTCGTTTTGAAGGAGAAGTAAACAATGGAGAGCGTCAACTCTCTCCAGTTCATAAAAATTATAAAATGAAGAAAATTTTTCCTCAACCTTCGCTTCTTTTTGCTTTGCTATTATTCCTTTCCAATTGTAGTCTCTTCGAGGAAGAGGAAGTGATTCCCGTCGATCCTGTTGAAATTGACGAAACCAAAGGTAGCGAACATCTTTTGCTTGGAAATCCAAGCGAAGCGGAAGCAATAGAAATACTCGCTAATAATTACCTTTCTGAGAAGCCACAATTTGCACTATCTTACAACGATTCTCGCGGTATTCCAAATTGGGTAAGTTGGCATTTGAGCAGTAGGTGGTTAGGTTCAACATCGCGCACTGATGATTTCTTACCTGATTTTGATCTACCATTTGCAAATAATAGAATCGACCGCAGAGACTATTCTGGCAGTGGCTTTGATCGCGGTCACAATTGCCCTTCTGCGGATCGAACCTCTTCTAGGAAGGACAACGCAGTTACTTTTCTTATGAGTAATGTCATCCCACAAGCTCCTGAGCACAACCAAAAAATGTGGAATGAGATGGAAATTTTTACTCGCGACCAAGTACGTAGAAATGGCAATGAGGTTTATGTTATCATGGGCAACTATGGCGAAGGTGGCGAGGGAAGATTTGGTATGGAAAAACGCATTGGTGATGACAAACAAGTTGCTGTTCCAAAATACATTTGGAAAGTAGTAGTCATTATTGGAGAAGGCGACGACGACTTGTCAAGAATAGATGAAAGGACACGCGTAATTGCGGTGTTAACTGAAAATCTCAATCGAGATGTAAAAGAATGGCATGAGTATCGTGTTTCTGTAGATGCGATCGAAAAAGAAACAGGTCTGGATTTACTTTCAGAAGTACCAGAAGAAATTCAAGCGGTTATAGAAGCGAAGGTGGATAATGGACCATTTTAATCCATCTTGTAGATATGTCATTTTTCTACTCAGATTGAGGAGTAGTTCCAAAATTGAAGGGCAAAAATGACATATCTTACTTAGCTTATCCCGCCAACTCTGCGTACAATTTAAGTATTCAATGCTCCACAAACGCTCAGCACCTGCCCAGAGATATATTGAGACAAATCCGAACCTAAGAAAACACAAGCATCTGCTACTTCACTAGATTCCCCGAAACGCTTTAAAGGAATATTCGCCAAATAAGCATCGCGTACTTTATCGTCTAGTTCTCCCGTCATTTCCGTAGCAATGAAACCTGGTGCAATCGCATTGCAGCGAATGCCTCTAGATCCCACTTCTTTCGCAATAGACTTAGAAAAGCCAATGATTCCTGCCTTGGACGCTGCATAGTTAGCTTGTCCTGCATTTCCGAAAACACCAACCACCGAGCTCATATTAATAATTGAACCTGCCCTTTGCTTTAACATCGGACGCAAAATCTGCTTTGTCATATTAAAAACCGACTTCAAATTCACTTCAATCACTTGATCCCACTGCTCTTCCGACATTCTCAACATCAATGTGTCTTGCGTGATGCCTGCATTGTTAATTAAGATGTCCACTTTTCCGAAATCAGTCAATACTTGCTGCACCAAATTCCTCGCACTCTCAAAAGAAGCCGCATCTGATTGATACGCTTTTACATTCACGCCTTCGCCTGACAATTCTTCTACCAAAGCATCTGATTTTGCAGAAGAAGAACGATAAGTAAACGCCACTGCTGCTCCTTGCTCTACAAATCTGCGCACAATTGCGGCACCGATTCCTCTTGATCCTCCAGTAATTAGGGCTGTTTTTCCTGTTAGTAATCCACTCATAGGTTTGATTTGTTTTGAGCGGCGAAAATAGGGATTTATTGCAAAATCGCTAACTAATTCTAAATCTTGGCTGCTACATTCTACACCGTTCATTCGTTATTACTCAAAAGCAAAACAGAATGAAATCTTCAAAAATAAGAACTATACTGTATCTCTCTTTAATGGGTATCTCTTTTTGTATGGCTTGCGTAGGTGAAGAAGCAAATCCAGAGGAAGATATCTGCGTTGAGGTATGTCCTTGTGATACTACTAATTTCGTGTACGAGGTAATAGAGGATTGTACTGGACAAACCTATCCAAATCCGCTCAATTCTTCCTACGTAGTGCCCTTTTTCCCAGGAGCTTCTTTTTCTATGGGTTTAGGAAATTGCTCTGCTTCCTTCCATGCCGCTGGAAATCCCGATCAGCATGCTTACGACTTCGATTTGCCTGAAGGTTCTATATTTATTGCAGCTCGTTCGGGAATTGTTGTAAAAGTAGTGAAAGACCAAGCAAGTAATGGAGGTGGAGTTGGAAATTACCTAGTGATCGATCACGAAGATGACACTTTTGGACTTTATTACCACTCTCCCAAAGATGGTATTTATGTAGAAGTGGGAGATGAAATAGAGCAAGGACAAACCTTAGGAATTGTTGGACGATCAGGCTTAGCGGGTTATCCACATTTGCATTTCATAGTAGTGAAAAGACGATACAATTATCCTTACAGAGGGGTCGCGGTCAACTTCAGAAACATCAATCCAATGGTAACTATACCCGCGTCTTATGTGGACTATGAGGTCTGCGAATGAGGTAGTTGTAGTTCTTTTTCTGCTCAACAATTTTTGAAATATTGTATTGAACATGAATTGAAAACTACAGCAATGAATCAAGGATACCTATTACAGAAGGACGAAATCTTAGCCAAAATTATCGCTCAAGTTCCTTTACCAATCATAGAAAGTACCCAAAATGTCTTCCATGATCTGCTAAGTTGCATCATAGAACAACAAATTCATTACCGCAGTAGCAAAAAGCGCTTTCAAAGACTCTTGGAAAGGGCAGCAATCGAAAATTTGACCATCAGCAATTTTGAACAATTTGAGCAGAAGGCGTTGAGTGAAGTCAAACTTTCCATGCAAAAATTCAATACCATCGCTGCCATCGTAGAGTTCTTTGAGCAACAAAATATTGATTGGCAAGCCATGAAAGATGAAGAAGTACGTGCCAATTTATCCCAAATCAAAGGTATAGGCACTTGGACAATTGATATGATTTTGCTCTACACCTTGGAACGACCTAATATTTTTCCCGCTGACGATTATCACCTGAAAAAAATGATGCTCCAAAACTATCCAATTGATGCAAGTGCAAGAATAAAGTCACAAATGAAAGCCATGGCGGAGAAATGGTCGCCCTACCAATCTACAGCAGTCAAATATTTGTTAGCTTGAAAGGATTTTTTACGATGACGGGTAAATAAAGTTTGCCTGTCATTTATAGCCTTCAGATGACAGGCAAATCTGGAGTTACCCGTCATCATGACATAAATTCAGTTCTTATGCAACAATCCGGTTCAGCAGACTTAGCACTCATGGGTGGCTACATTCCCAATTGGTTATTTGAGCGAATGACTAAATTGAGTTTGCGCATCGTGGAAGCAATCATCGAAGAGCAAGGTACGAAAGGCTTCTTAAGTAGACTGTCTGACCCTTTTTGGTTTCAAAGTTTTGGTGCAGTTATTGGAATGGATTGGAACTCTTCGGGTGTTACTACTGCTGTGATGCGCGCGCTGAAAACCTCTTTAAATCCTCATGCCAAATCATTGGGTTTATATGTTTGCGGTGGAAAAGGTAAAGAATCTTTGAAAACGCCGAATGAATTACTGCGCATTGGCGACCAAACGGGCTTGGATGCGAACTATCTCGCCAGATGCAGCAAATTGAGCGCAAAAGTGGACAATACCGCGGTGCAAGATGGTTTTCAGTTGTACATTCATAGCTTTGTGATGAGTAAAGACGGCGATTGGACAGTGGTGCAGCAAGGCATGAAAACCCAAGGCAAAAGCGCGAGACGCTACCATTGGCATTCCCAAAATATTTCCTCTTTTGTGGAAGAACCACACCAAGCAATTTGTGGTGATCATCAAGGTGAAATCTTAAATTTGGTAGATAAAAATGCACGTTCTAGCCAAAATGGAATCTTAGATATTACCCAACAAAAACCCATCGAAATATTGCAAGAAATTCCCAAAATGAAGCTGCCGACCTATTGCGATGTGAAAGCCAAAGATGTAGATTTGAAGCGTTTGGGAAGTATCCTTTGGCTCGCACAAGAAAGCCAAGCCACTGATTTTGAGGACATATTGCTGCTCAAAGGTCTTGGACCAAGAACTTTACAGTCGTTGGCATTGGTCAGTGAAGTGATTCATGGCACACCTACTCGCTTTACCGACCCAGCTAGGTTCTCTTTTGCGCACGGTGGCAAAAATTCGAGACCTTTTCCTGTGCCGACTAGAGTTTATGATGAAACGATCAGCACTTTGAAAACGGCGGTTGATCGCTCCAAAATTGGAAATACGGACAAGCAAAAAGCCATCGCTGCTTTGAGTAAAATTGCTCAAAATGCGGAAAAAGATTTTACGCCTAACGACAACTTTGAAAAGCTGCTTAAAAAAGAACGCGCAGATTCTTGGAAGTATGGTGGACGCTCGATTAAAGGTAAAGAAAAGCCAAAAAATAGTCAGTTGAATCTTTTTGATGAATGTTAAAGCAATAGAGTCCATTCAGAAAATCCTTCACAATTCCTAGCGTTTTTGTACATTTGGGAGTCCAGTATAAATATCAAACTTTTACGAATTAAGGATATGAAATATATATTGACTTTCCTCACCTTTATTTTATGTACTTGCGCATTATCCGCTCAAAGCACAACACCCAAAAATGATAAGCGTGCCAAAAGCAATACGCCAGTTGTCATAGATTTCACCGATCCCAATACTGCTGTCTTTGGAACAGATATTCGAGTTATAGTTGGAGGAGTAGCTTTATTGCCCGCTGGCGATGTAGATTCCGATGGCGATGTGGACATCAATGATTATGACGATAGCCAAAACGACGATGATGCAGGAAGCACGATTGATTGGCTAAATTTCAATAGTCAAATCACCAATTATTCCGTCAACGGCGGCGCAGATTTAAACCTAGATGGCGTCATTAATGCAATAGATTTGAACTACTATTTATTCCCGAATTTGGGAAAAACTAGTCAAATTCCTACTCCTAATTAAAAAACACTGATCGTCGCAGTTTGTAACTGCGTGCCGATAGCTATCGGCATACGCTCCTCAAGCATTGCAAAATAATGAGCGTACAGTATCGCGGTTACAAACCGCGACAATCCATATCAAGAAATATAAAATAAAATCACATGAACCGTTTATACCTGCTAGTTTTCTTCGCTTTTGCCTTCCAATTGACTCAAGCACAGTTATTCAATGTTCACTTTAGTAACCCAGAAGTGAACGATGCTAATTCACCTACTGAGTTGTGCGTAGATTTAGAATTGTCCTATTCTACAACTGCAACGCTTGGTTTTTCCAATTTCCTTTTCGATTATGATGAGATGGTTTTGAGTAATCCAAGTATTGATCAAAGCTATTTGAATAATGAATATACGGTGAGTATTGTCACGACGGAAAGCCTCAACGACCCAATGAGTGGCGATGTAGCAGATTTGCGCATTGTCTACGATTTCCAAAATGGAACTTCGGCACTTTCCTTAGTTGGGCAAAGTGATTGTAGCGTAACGACGGGCATCGCGCGTTTGTGTTTTGACATTACCGATGCAAATGCGATTACTGACTTAAGTTGGATATACGATGGCGATGGTTCGAGTACCGCGACAAATGTGAATACACACATAGATTCTGACCCAAACACCGCAGCGACTCAGCTCAATGCCAATTCTGTAATGACAGGTCAATGCAGCTTGACGGATATTACGATTGACATTCCAAATACACCCGATGGAAATGGTGGTGGTAGTTGTGCTACCGACCTTACCTATACTACGGCAACTACCGTAGCAGCAGGAATGTACCAAGTTTCCAATAATATCGAAACAGGAGTAGACGGCATGACGGTAAATGTAGACATCGAAGCAGGCGCAACCGTCGTTTTTGATGCAGGAAATGCAGTTATTCTTCGTGCAGGTTTCACTGCTGCCAATGGAACAACTTTCACTGCAAAAATTGGTGGTTGTACGCCTTCTAATTTAGATGAAGAAGAGCTTATCGAAGCTCGAAATGAAGAGGTGCTAGTCGCGCAAAAAATGCAGCTCGAAGTCATCCCTAATCCAGCTTTCCACAAGGCTTCCATCCGCTTCTACAATCCAGCAGGACAATACGTAGACATCAAAATCTACGACCTCAACGGCAAAATGGTAGAACATTTACATCAGCAATACGCCATGAAAGGTTGGAATCAAACCGAGTTTTATCCTAGTCATTTGAGCAGTGGAATTTACTTTGTGAGTGTGCAGACGAAGGATTCGATTCGGACGGAAAGGTTGGTGGTTGCTGGGGAGTAGGAGAGAGATAGATTTGATGAGCGTATTGTATCTTGATGAGATTTGAAGCTCAGCAAACTTCCCAAAATATGAAAGTCCATAGAAAGAGACAACTCTCTAATATCTTTATCCTCGTTATTGCCTATACCATCATCGGGGCAGTAGTCTCTGTTTACGACTATTTTTTGCTGAATAGTGAGCTTTCAAGAGGTCCTTCTAAGTATTATAGACTTCTCGAAACTCTGATGTATAATGCTATCGCTGGATTCAGTGCAGGTTTGCTGGGTGGAACTTTTCTAACTGCTCTAAATCGTAGAATAAAGGCTAAGTCCTTTTCTTATGGACAAATGCTAGGGGCGTTTTATTTTTTGGTACTTTTCTTTTTTCTTTCTACTGCAACAGCTATTGTTACGACTTATAATATAGTAGGATTAGATTTGAGCAATCCAAAAGTGCTAGAAGTGTTTAAAGTACATTTCTTTAGCAGCTTACATTTAAAGAATTTAATTCTTTGGATTACGGTGTTCCAGTTGACTCAATTCTGGCTACAATTGCAGCAAAAATTTGGACCTGGAAACTTATGGAAAATGTTTTTAGGGAAGTATCATAAGCCAAGAACAGAACCTCGTATCTTCATGTTTTTGGACTTAAAATCTTCTACCACTATCGCAGAAAAACTAGGAGAATCAAAATATCATCAATTCTTACAAGATGTGTTCTCTGATATAACTGAGCCAATTAGTGAGAGTAAAGCAGAAATCTATCAATACGTCGGAGATGAGATCATTATTACTTGGCATGTAGATAAAATCAAAGAAAAGAATAGATGTCTGAATATCTTTTTCGACATACAAAAGGAATTTGAATCAAAAAGAGAAGAATATTTAGAAAAATATAATACCATACCTAAATTCAAGGCAGGAGCTCACACAGGAACTTCAGTAGTTGGGGAAATTGGTATTATCAAAAGAGACATCACCTATTCTGGAGACTTATTGAATACGACTGCAAGAATTCAAGGAAAGTGTAATGATTTCGGCTCAATGTTCCTGATCTCAGGTCAGTTGAAGAACTACTTAGCTGATTCATCTGAAAAGTGGGATTTCTCTTCGGAAGGATTTATTAACTTGAGGGGTAAGGAATCAAAAATAGAATTGTACACCGTTTCTATTTGAAATCTCAATTGTTTTGGACGGTACCTGATCGACGTAGTTTGCAGCTATGGCTGTACACCCCTTCTGGAAGTTTATGATTTTATCTAACAAAATCCATTCATTTATCCGACAAAAAACTATAAATCACCCTCCTTCCAGACCAGATTAAATCAAACGAGATACTACGTACGTATACCGCTCTGGTGTTGAACCTTTTATCCTTTTTTCATTTTAAATTCATTCACTCCATGAAAAATGTATTCCTCTTTATTACCTTCAACTGTATTTGTTTTTTCAGTTTTTCTCAAGTAGGTTACTTGGATGGTTATTTCATCAACAATGAAGGAGAAAAGACCAAATGCCTGATAAAGAACATGGATTGGAGAAATGCTCCAATCAAGTTCCAGTTTAAACTTAGTGAGAAGGAAAGAACTCAAGTGTTGAGCATCGAAAATGTCCAAGAATTTGGACTTGATAAGGGAATCATTTTTCGCCGATTCCCAGTAGAAATTGATCATTCTACTACTCGTATTGATTGGCTACCATTTGATCCTCTACCAAAATTTAAAAAAGATACGCTCTTTCTGAAATTGCTGGTAGAAGGCAAAGCCAGTCTATACGTTTATCAATATGAAGGTGAAGAAAGTTTCTTTTATAGCCTTGATAATGACAAATCTGTCCAGCAATTGCTACAAAAAGCATTTCTCAGCAAAAAGAATAAAGTTCACTACAATTATCGCTACAAAGCACAACTATCAGAAAATCTGGTCTGTAATGATGAGAATAAAACAGCTCTACTAGATTTACAGTACAATTATAAAGACTTATCAGCCTATTTCATATCTTACAATGAATGTAATAATTCCACTTATAAAGATTTTAGTAAGAAGCAAACACGTGCTTCTTTTGTATTAAATGTACGTCCCGGAGTCAATTTTTCTCGTCTATCAGTTTCAGAAGGTAGCATCTCTACTTTTACAGAATTCGATCAGGAAATTCATTTCAGATTTGGATTAGAAAGTGAAGTTTTTTTGCCCTTCGATAACAAAAGATGGTCTTTTTTTTTAGAGCCAACCTTAGTTGTCAACAATCAATTAGAAGCTAGAAATGAGGATTATAGTCTAAATGTTGCAATTGAGAATATAGAGCTTCCTTTTGGCGGAAGGTATTATTTCAGTCTTAATAATAACTCAAGTATGTTCTTCGAAGGAGGAGTGATTTTATCATCGTTATTGAGAGCAAGATTAACATATGAGAGTGTTACAGGCGCAAGCGGTTTGGTAACTATTGTCTATTCTAATTTTTTCTATGGTTTAGGTTTTAAAGTGGGTGAAGCCAGAATAGGTATAAGAAATAATCAGAAACGAAGAATACATACATCTTCTGTAAGCTATGACTCCTTAGTACTAACTTTAGGTTATAATCTAATTAAGCCCGCGAAGAAATAGTGATGATTGTAATAAGCTGATGGTGCAGGGATTGGAAATGTGATTACTGAATTACTTTGATCGTATTGGATTGTATCCAAGATGCCATACGATTACCACATCTCAAAAACTAGAAAGTCTTCATTTACTCAAAATACATCACATATAAAGACAAAGCGAATCCTTGAAGCAATATTTTTTCACTAAATATTAGACTATTTGATGAATTGATTCACTGAAAATCATAATATTCAGTGAATTTCTTAGTTTCCGAAAGAATCAAGCAGAATAGATACAAGTTGACCTTAGCAAGTTCTTATTTTTGGAGGACAGCTCAGCAACAAGAAATTGACTATGTAGAGGAAGTAAATATGAAAATCAAAGCCTACGAGTTTAAGTGGAATCCCAAACGAAAAGCTAGGTTTGCAAAATCCTTCATAGAGAAGTATAACGCTGAAAGTTTTGTAATATCCAAAGATAATTTTAGAGATTTTATCAAAATATAACTCATTGATTATGAATTACTTGATAACCTCCAGAGTGACAGCTACAGCATTACTGCTCAAACAACACCACCGTCTCCACATGAGCCGTATGCGGAAATTGATCCACCAGACTAAATTTCTGAATCGTGTAGCCCGCTTGAGCCAATTGCTCTGTATCTCTCGCTTGAGTAGCTGGATTACAAGAAACATAGACTAGGCGTTCTGCTTTAAGGTTGATAATCTTTTTCAAAGTTTTGGGAGCGACGCCTGCGCGTGCTGGGTCAAGAATGATAGTGTGTATTTTATTGGTGTATTCAGGATGTGCGCTTAAAAATTTTCCAACATCAGCCGCGTAGAATTTTATGCCTTCTATATCATTACGTTTTGCATTTTCTCTTGCATCAATTATGGCTGATTCCACAATATCGACGCCTATTATTTGAGCATTATCACTTTTAGACGCTAAGATTTGTCCAATTGTTCCTGTTCCACAGAACAAGTCTAAGACAACATTATTATCAATAGTTTCTTTCCGCTCTAAAGCATATTCTACAACTTTGGCATACAGCTTTTCGGCTGCTTTTGGATTGGTTTGAAAAAAGGCTTGCATACTAATCTCAAAATTCAAACCATGTAGTTCTTCCACAATCTTATCCTCGCCATAGATTAGCTCCACCCTTCCAGTAATAGCAATAGTACGATCCCCAACTTCATCATTGATCGTATGCAATAGTCCAGCAAGCCGTTCTCCAAAGTGTCCAACTAAGAAATCTGCAAATTTTTGTAAGTCAAATTTGGGTAGATCGTAAGAAGTGGTCACTAAATTGAATAGCAAACGATTGGTTTTGTAGGATTTACGAACCACCAAATACCTGAAGAAGCCTTTCTTTTGTGGGGCGTGCCAAGGAGCTAAGCCCGTTGCTTCACAATATGCTCTGATTAATCTGATGGTATCTTCCACCTGCTTATCAAACAAGCCAGAATCTTTATTCAAATTATCCCCACACCACCAAGTTCCTCTTTTCTTGAAACCAAGTGTAAATTCATCCACATCTGTTTTGAGTTGATGGTTGTAACCAATAGCGGAAAACGCATATTCCATTTTGTTGCGGTAATGAAAAGTGCTGGGAGAACTAATAAACTCATCAAATTTCTTCTCTATATCCTCTACTTTTCCAATGCGCTTGAAGAGTTCTAAGGTGCTTTGCTTTTTATAAATGTGTTGCTTCACAATTGGCAACTTAATGAAGGGCGCACCAGGAATTTCTTGATAAGGCAGATTCACCTCTTCTTCCGATGGCTTTAGCACTTCAAACAGTTTCGCTTCTGCATACGTTTTTTTGGATTTTTTCACTTGAGCTTTGACCAATTGTCCTGGCAGTGTATTATTGACAAAAACTACAAATTCGCCTTCTTCGTTCCAGATTCGCCCGATACCTTTTCCACCGAAAGCATAGTCTTCAATTAATAACTCTATTATTTGTCCGCGTTTTACAAATTTATTTCGTTCTCTTCTTGCCATATCAAAAAGGTATATTTTTTGTGTTCCCTATTGGATTACTATCTTCGCACTGTAGCCACTTTGTAGGAATGACGATCATAAAAGAAGGGCAAAGCTAAGTTTAATTTGTTCTTCAAAAACAGCTTTATGAGAAAAATTTTATTTGTACTGTTTTTATCTCTTTTCCAACTGCAAGCGTATGCTTGGTGGGATGCAGGGCATCTAGTCACTGCAGCAATCGCTTATAAAAATCTCAATGCAAGTGCGAAAGAAAAAGTAGATAAACTCGTCAAGTTCTTAAAGCGAGACTATCCATATACTAACAATTTTTTGGCACTTTCTACTTGGCCAGATGACCTGAAGGGAGAAGGCGTATACGCGTACAGCTCTTGGCACTACACCAATATTCCCTATAATCCTTATGGTGTTGCGATTCCTAGACAGCCAGAAGTGGACATCATTTGGGCAATAGATCAAGCAAAAGATATTTTGGCATCTTCCAAGGCGAGAGAAGTAGAAAAAGCGCGCCAATTGGCATTTTTGATTCATTTTGTGGGCGATTTGCATCAGCCCTTACATTCAACAAGTTACTTCAACAATGATTTGCCCAGTGGTAATCGTGGCGGCAATGATTTCCCAATCGCTTCCTTTGGAAAATGGAGAAATCTGCACGCTTGTTGGGATGATGGCTGTGGCTATTTGAGTGATTACAATGACATCAATCCTTATGGTGAGCCAAGAGAGCCGATTAGCAAAAAAGAAGTCGCGCGCATCAATGAATTGGCGGATAGAATTATGGCGGCGCATCCAGAGGAAGATATCATTGGCCTAGCGATTCAAGACCAAGATTTCTGGGCATTGGAAAGTCATAAATTGGCAATCAAATATGGCTACAAAGGCGTACTTGCGATAGATGGTGATGGGCGTAAGAAATACATTCAGCCCAACGATCCTGTTTCTGAATATTACTTAGAGCAAGGGCAAAAAGTGGCGGAAAAGCGTTTGGCAATGGGCGGTTATCGTTTGGCGATGGTGTTGAATAGTATATTTCCAGAAGAATAGACAGAAATATTGATTCTCTGAAAATTTTTGTGAAATCGTTCTCGTTGAATCTTACTAAACATTTAAAGTATTTCTCTCCTTTGACCTAATTTCTTTTAATAAAAAAAGGGCCAAAAAGACGTTAAAAACAAAATGCGGTATGAGCCAAAACAAATCGCTAATTGAAGCTAAAAATTGGTGTAACCTTTAAGTAAGAGTCTAAAAAGCAGTCGCTAGGGCGAGTTTATTTTGTTTAGTCTTTTTGGTGCTTTTGGAGCGTTAAGAAAGAAATTCAGTCTTGACTTTTTTGGTTCTTTTTGTGTCAAGACAAAAAGAACGACTTCAACTTTCCTTTGGCAAAGTAACCAACACCTTCTCAATTCTCCGCTTACTCATTGCCGTCACTTTGAACGCATAATTCTGATACTCAATAACCTGATTCTTAGACGGAAACATACCCGTCAACTCTAGAATCATACCTGCCAAAGAATCAGAATCCCCTCTGGCTTCATCAAAAACGGTATGATCTATCTTGAAGACTCTAGCGAAGTCATTGATGAGCGTTTTGCCTTCAAATTCATAATTGTACGCATCAATTTGGCGATATTCCACATCAGGTTCATCATCGAATTCATCGCGAATATCGCCAATGATTTCTTCCAAAATATCTTCCAAGGTGACAATACCTGCGCTACCTCCGTACTCATCCACCACAATTGCTAAGTGCTTGTGTTCCAATTGAAACTGCCGCAGCAAATCATCTATTTTTTTAGCTTCTGGTACAAAGAGCGTGTTTTTACG
This sequence comes from Bacteroidota bacterium, assembly GCA_039176995.1. Lineage (GTDB taxonomy): Bacteria > Bacteroidota > Bacteroidia > Chitinophagales > Saprospiraceae > JAAUTG01. The sequence continues at coordinate 3,931 of JBCDFY010000031.1, read as the reverse complement.
AATTAGTTTTTGCCATTTGAATACATCTTTTTTGTGCAAATGCCCAATCAAGTCCTTGACGTACAAGATGCCAACGACTTGATCGAAATCGTTCTCATAAATTGGAATCCTCGAATAGCCCGAGTCTTTAATGATTTTGAGCAATTCAGAGTAAGCAGTTTCCAGATCTGCTGCAATTACATCTACTCTCGGGCGCATAATTTGCTTTACCGGCACTTCTCCAAATTTGACGATACTTTTTAATATATCTGCATCTTGACTCGAACCTTCTTCTTGATTCACCGTCAAATCAATTGCTTCATCGATGTCTTCTCGGCTATGTGATTGACTAATCCGATGCGCAAAACGACGTTCCAAAAACTTACCACTAGAAACCAAAATAATGCTAGGCAAATAGAATAATGCATTTAATACATTCAATGGATTTGCCATAAATTTAGCGAGGCGAATGTTGTAGCGATTGGCATAAACTTTGGGCGAAATTTCCCCAAAAAGTACCAAGAGAAAAGTGACGCCTACCACAGTAATAAGAATATCAATGAACTTATTGCCTGTAATATTTTCAGGTATGAGCAGTGCCGAGACGAGAATGATGGCAATATTGACAAAGTTATTGCTAATCAATATGGTCGCCAATAACTTTCGCGGCTGATCTAGCAAATAAAGAATGCGCTGCCCCACTTTGCTGCCTTCTTCTTCAATCTTCTTCTTATCGTTGTCTGTCAGCGAAAAAAAAGCAATTTCTGAACCAGAAATGAGTGCAGAGCAGACCAACAACAGGATAATACTCAAAACGAGCATTCCATCTTGGATGCTAAACAACAAAGGGGGACAAAATAAATGAAGGAGTCCTGATTCCAATTTCCTTCAAAGATTAAAATGGAAGATCATCATCCGCAGAATCTGCGATTGGTGCGTCGTTTGATGTAGATTCTGTAACTTTAGATTCCGCTGCGGGAGCACTTGGCGCTTCCACTGCTGCTGTGCTAGGAGAAGCTACAGTCATCGGATCGTCTTGAGAAGATGGGAAGTAGCCTCCTCCACCAGTGTTCTCTCTACCACCAATGTTACGCATGTAGTTCGCAACGACTTCGGTAGAATAGCGGTCACCACCGTTTTGATCTTGCCATTTTCGAGTCGTTATTTTGCCTTCCACATAAATCAAGTTACCTTTTTTGAAGCTACTTTCTGCCTTTTCTGCCATTATTCTCCAAGCAATGACCGTATGCCATTCCGTACGATCTTGCCAATTGCCCATATTGTCTTTATAACTTTCATTAGTAGCAAGACTGATACGAGCCACAGCAGCTCCACTTTCTAAACGGCGTACTTCAGGATCTGCTCCTAGTCTTCCAATTAATGTTACTTTATTAACCATTCTGTTTTTTGTTTAATTGAATTAACAAATGAGTGCTAAACTATGCCTTAAAATGAGCTGAAAAGCAACGCTTGTTAGGCGATAATTTATCTCGCTTTGCTCCACTATATTAACAAAACAAAAGATAACACAATAATCGATTGCTTAGCAGAAATCCAAAATAAGGGAGAATACAAGGTCGCAAAGATTCTATTAGTTTAACATCTGCTAAAGATAAAACGACTTTTCGTATTTAAGAAAGGAGAATCATAAAAAGTTTGAGACTGAAAAGTTTTCAACAGTTGGCGAGTCGCTTCCAGGCGCATTTCAGATCGCATTTCGGATCGAGAAACAAGACCGTAGCGTTTTATATTCATTTTAAGATCAATGGGGGCGCGCTCAAAATTCAGCCCTTCGACTGTCCAAATAGAAGATTGGTAGTAATTCTTGAAGAAAGGTGACCAACTTAGATCATAAGTTATTTTAGAATTAGGTTTGAGAGTAATCGTCTGACAACCAGTGCCGTAAGTGAACTTTTGATTGCCCCAATCTACGACAAGCTTATAGGTATGTGGAAAGAGTTTATGGTCTCCCAAGTCGTGGTCAAAAACTTCAATTTCATTTTTGAGACTCACGTCGCCGTTGATGAGGTTGTTTTCACTGAGTCCCCAAGTAATTAATCCAAGAAGGAGTAGGGTTTTTGCTAGATAAGGTGATTTCATACCAATTACTTTATGTTGGATGTGAGACCGCTAGATGTTTGAAGTTGTACTAGGAATAAGTCCTCTAGTCGTTTTCTTCTAAGAAAAACGCTAGACTTTAGAAAAGATACAATTGATCTTCTTTCAAATAGCGACCTATAACTTTTGGAAATGCATATTGATCTATATTTGAACGCTGAATGTAGGTATATTTATTTTCAGGAAGCTCAATTTTTTTTGTGCAGTCTAGTTCCCAGAAAGTAGTAATGATGTACTGATGTGTCAAAGTTTGCTGATAGGGTTTTGAGTGTTTCTTCACTTTGAAATTACCTTCGTTGGCTTCAAAAAAATATCGCCAATTATAGTCTGATTTCAGTTCTTCAAAGTGTTCACTCGTATTGTTGCGCTCCAAGACTGGAAATTGATACAAGCCTTTCCAGATGTCTTGTCCCGTTCGTTTTTCTATCCAAACATGATCGTTATAGTTGAAAAGTAAATAGTGGAAGTAGCGGTACTTCTTTTTAATCTTTTTGGCTTTTACTGGATAATTAGCAACTGCTTTTTCTGCGAAAGCAGTACAATTTTTTGAAAAGAGGCAAATGCGACATTTTGAATTTTTGGGCAAACAATGTGTCGCTCCAAAATTCATAATCGCCTGGTTGTAATCCGCAGGACGCTTTTTGTCTAGCAGCTCTTGCGCCAATTGCGCAAATTCCTTCTTGCCAGCAGTGCTATCGATTGGAGTAGAAATACCAAAATAGCGCGAAAGCACTCGATAAACATTTCCATCCACCACGGCGTGCGGCAAATCAAAAGCAAAAGAAGCAATTGCTGCGGCGGTATAAGTTCCGACACCTTTTAACGCCAAAATATCCTGATGCTGATCGGGGAATTTCCCATTGAGTTCTTCGTGAATATACTTTGCAGCGAAGTGTAGATTTCTTGCTCTAGAGTAATAACCTAAACCCTCCCAGAGTTTCAAAACTTCATCTTCAAGTGCGTTGGCAAGATCGCTAACCGTAGGATATTGTTCTATAAATTTGAGGTAGTAAGGTGTGCCTTGTTCTACTCGTGTTTGTTGCAAAATAATTTCAGAAAGCCAAATAAAATAAGGATTTTTTGTTGCTTTCCAAGCTAAGTCCCGCGGGTTTTGGTTTGACCAATGTAAGAGTTTTTCAGTAAAAGCAGCCTTTTTTGCAGGAGCAAATTGATCGCTCATAAGTTGTCGTTGATGATAAGGTTTATATCCAAAAATAAACAAAGGCGACTAACCAATGGTTGCCGCCTTTCGTGTATTACTAATTCGAGCTAGATAATAAATCTTAGCTTGCTTGTCTTTGCCTTCTTGTCTCACTCAGATTGTCATAACGACGATCAATCAGCATTTTCAACTCTTTGCGAGCGAAGAAAATACGACTCTTAACCGTACCCAATGGCAACTCTAAGTGATCTGCAATTTCTTGATACTTGTAGCCGCGATAGTGCATTAAAAATGGAATACGGATGCTGTCATCTAAGCCTTCGATCATTTTATTAAGCTCTTTCATCATAATATTGGATTCGCCTTCATTTCGAATGCTGTTTTTACCCGAATTGATGTAATACATATTATCCGTAGAATCCATGATGGTATTTGCCTTCACTTTTTTACGATAGTTGTTGATGAAAATATTTTTCATAATTGTAAATAACCAAGCCTTGAAGTTAGTCCCAGGACGAAACTTTTCTCGATTGGTCATCGCACGGAACGCTGTTTCTTGATACAAGTCTTTAGCGTCTTCTTGATTCTTTGTCAGATTGTATGCAAAGGAATGCAACAATGTAGACATCTGGTCAAATTTTGTATCGAACTCTAAGGTGGACATAAAACAAC
>JBCDFY010000030.1:0-41240 GCA_039176995.1 Bacteroidota bacterium | reverse complement strand
TTACTTGAAGGGATCAACAATAAAATTCAGTTCATCAAAAGAGCCGCTAGAGGGTACCGATATAAGGAAAATTTCAAGCGTATGATTCTTTTTGCCTTTGGTGCTCTTTAAGCTAATGACCAAATGAAATCATCTAGCTCCTGTATTTTACACTCTACTTTCTAATTATTCAGCGTAAACCTCACCACAATTCCACCTGCTGTATTCGTAATTGGGAAAGCGGTTGAAACTCTTGGTACGGTTCTGCTATAATCGAAAAACAAGCGCAAGGCCAACCGTTCGTGCATTTGATACTCCGCAGAAGGCGAGAAGCTGATTTGCTTGTTCCCTCTTGTTGGTTCACGAATATCTTGATCGAGTAAGTGGTTGAAAGTTACATCATCGCGCAAGGAGAAATCTATATTGATGTTCAAATCTCCTACGTTCGCACCGCCACCGCCGCCGCCACGACCAATACGATTGTTGCCTGGGAAATTCAAAGGATCATCTGCACCTTCGCTTTTCTGTTTCTTCTTGTTTGGATTATTATTGACCATATTTCGCAAGAAACCAATGTTCACATCCGATAGCAACCATCCAAAACCAGCTTGATAATCAACGGATTGTGTTTCTGCTAACTGATTACTGACAAAACTCATTGCCAAAGAACGCGAACGATTATAATTGAAGCGAATAGACATATCGTTTTGCGTGCGAATATCCAAACCAATCAAAGGTGCAAAGGCTTCTTGAATAACGATTTCAGGGATTTCTAAGCGCGAGTAGAAATCTTGCGTAATGCGATTTACACCACCATTATCATTCTGAATAAATTTCAATCTAGTGTTAAAGCTATTAATCGCCAGTTGCGAACGATAAGAATGGGTTATGTTCACATTTTGGAAAATCTCTTGGAAAATGGGTAGTTTAGATAGTCCATTGTAGCTCAATCGCCAGTTGGGAAGCGGTAATTCCTTAAAGAGTTTATTATCTGCATAATCTATTTGTACGCCAACATCGTTGATGGATTTACCAGTATAAGCCGCCATAAAGGCAGGCAATAATACATCAAGTTGTACCCTACCGTAACCATTAGTGTAGCCTTCTCCTGCTAGAACAGGATCGTCGTGCACATCTTTACCCAGTAGCTGAGAGGCTACTAAACGGTTTTGCTCATACTGCTCAAACAAGCCCACCAAAGCTCTATCACTACTTCCTCCGAAGAAAGTATTGAGTGCAAAATAAGAAAGCGTCAAAGAACCAACATCGGTAGGAGCGCGATGCAGCCAATTGTTGATACCATCGTCTAAAGTATCCTTGAAGCTTTGAGCATGATTCTCTGTAAAACTCCTTTGGATTTCAATATCAATTCGGAAATCAGGAATGGGTTCTAACGTTAATTGACCATCCATGGTCTGATTATACTGCTGAATGACCTCTTGGTTCAGGAACACACTATTCGTAATCCAACTGTCCTCTCCTCTAACATTGGAAATCTGATGCAGCCAATCTTTTTCAGTACCATACTCACTGACATCTAGCGTGCGAATCGTAGGTTGCAAACCTGCTACGAAATCCCAACCAGGCGCATTAAATCCTGAACTCAATCCAAGCAAATTCGTGTTCGGGCGGAAACCAGGAACAACGGTTGCGAAACTTTCAGAATAGTTAAATCTGGCCTTCCGCGCTAATAGAAGTGGACGAATCAAGGCGCGCTCTATTTTCGTAATCTCTCGCTCTTTCTTTTTCTTCTTTTTGTCATCTTCTTTTCCTCCTCGTGAAGAAGATCGAGAACCCGTTCTACCCCTTGAAGAACGTGCATTTCTACGCGCAGGACGATTGATTTTTTTCAAATAGCCCCATTTGTCATAGAGCTTATCGAAGCTAAAATCTGCGTTCACTTGTCGTTGCTGACTATTTTGAATAATATTGCCTAGACCAAACTGTTCTTGTATATTCAGTGCACCTGCGGCCCAGCCATAATCAGAACTGTATTGTGCTTTCACATTAATCCAGTCCAAGAGCGGAATGGCGCGGAATGGCGCAGTGAAGTTTACATTCAGGTTGTGCGTGTAGATTTTGGGGCGCCCAAAATCTTGAATATTCGTGATGATACTATCTCGAATAACGCCTTTGATTTGTTCGTCACTAAAGTTAGGATTCGCAATGCGCAAATCAGCTTCGTTCGGCTCGTCAATCACGGAAAAATTGATGGAGCTAAAGTTGATTTTCAGAGCTTTTGCAAAGTCCCACTGTAAATCAAAAGTGCGATCCCAAGTGAACTGTTTGTTATAAAAAGTGGAGAAAACGGGGTCTAAATCTGTGAAACGATACTTAGTTTCACTCTGCTCTCGGTAAATAGTCGTACTAAAAGCAAACGAATTGGGCAATGGATTGAAATTCAAATCTCTTAGCACCTTCAACCAATCATTATCGGGCAAGCCTTTGAAAGGCTCAATCGGCTTCGTCGGCAAAGCATAAGTATAATCTATTGTTCCCTGATGGTTTTCATTGCGGTCGTATTCGATTAGCGGATCGGTATTTTCTATTTCTGTGTAAGCATAAGTTGCAGAGAAATTGGAAATGTCCCAAGGCATCGGCGCGCTGCTAGACGTTCGATCTTTTCCTACATTGGTCATACTCACGGATTTGATCGTGGTCACTTCCTGCGAACGTTCTCGCATTTCTTTGCGCTCTTCTGCTGTTTCTGCTTCCGCCAGATTTTCTTCTAGCAAGATGTCTAAATCGTAAGGGTCGAATTTTGGCTTACTGATTTCTTTTGCATAAGCGGCGTAAGCAGGTAATCGTAAGCCCCATTCGGAAGGCAAAAAGCGACTCAACTCAAAATTGGCAGCTACATCGTAGCTAGAAAGTTCTTCTAAAGAACGTTCATCTAGCTGTTGATTCAGCGCGCCAAAACCAATACTGCTGTAATTAGCAGAAGCACTAATGTTGCCAAAATCCGCCAATTGCAAATCTACTCTTGCTGTGGCAGCTACCCCACCTTGCTCATTCAAGCCTTGCATCCGTAGCTCATTAATCCAAATCTCCACACAGTGCGGATTACCATCGTCATTTGCATCTCTTCCTACTTTTGGATTACGGATACCAATCATCACCGTTTTTACGTAGCCTAAATTTGGATTCCCTTTAATTTTGATGCGGTGACCTGCTTTAGTAGTATCCCTGTCTGGTATTGGAAACTCATATTCTACGCCCAACCCAGCTTCTTTATTCCGCGCTTTTTTCGCCTCCACTAGCCAATCCAATTCGAAGTCAAATTCGTTAGCTTTTTTCCAAACTTCATCTATATAAGCTGCATCAGGAACGGTACCTGTACCTAAGTTGGGTAGGGCTTCTGGATCAGAAATTGTTAGTGGAATTTCGTATTCGTAGTAATTTTCGGTGAAGTCACTTCCTAAACGCATGAAAACACTCAAATCACCATCTTCTAAAGTTGGGTCGCAATTGATGTCTTCTTCTGAATCAACACAATTGATTTCAGGCAAATCGTAACCCGTTTTCTCTGCGTGAACGAACATTTTTAAACGATCGTAGTTTCTCAAATCCAAATTCAGCGTCTTGTAAATTGCTTTTGCATCTCCATCTCGCAGATTTTTGACCTGCATGGTGATGGATTGCTCATTTTGCAAACCCACAAAAGCACTAATCAATTGCTCACGTTGAATATCAGGAGGCAATACATAATTGAAAGGACAACGGCTGCTATTTTCTTCAATATTTACAGCATTGATATCGAACTCCGTAAACTCCGCATTAGCAGATGGATTTTCTGATAAATCTTGCAGATAAGTTCTCCATTGATTACGTACCAATTCCATACGGGCAAAACGCAAAGTGGCGGATTGCTGGAAATCTTTTAAATACATACGAACAAAGCGAATGGAACGCAAATCCTGAATGCCACCAATACTTTTACGTGATTTATCCCTCAATGGAATTCTAAATCTATACCATCTTCTTCCGTCCAAGCCTTCTCTTTCATCCGTAATGAACTCACTCGCCGCAATTCCTCCATCTGCTCTAGGTCGAAGACTGACTTTGTACTGAAAATACGCCTCTGTTTCGTTCATCGTATTGTCATCATTCAAGTCTTCTTCGTCAGGGAACTGATTCGATGAATTGGGCAACTGTTCATTGGTGTTGACATTAGTTGCTGCACTCTGCGAGTTATTTTCTTGACCATTGAATCTGCTGTAACGCTCTAAAACTGGAACATCAGGCTGATACTGACGATAGTGTATAAAGTCGTCATTAGAAGGATCCGCTAGAATATTAGCTAAATCATTTCCTGATACCCCACCATTTCTCACTGCATCCAAATATTCGCTGTATTGTTCTTGTTCTCTAGCATTATTCAATCCATCTAAACCGACATCTTGTGCTGCTCTGTTTTCCTCTTCCAAATCAAAACCATTGGTCACTTGTTGCGCAATGGGCACTCTCGCCCATTCGGTGCTAGTCGTTCTTCGATCAGGATTGGCAGGGCCAGGTAGTCCATTTTCATAAAAACGACGCGAATCTCTCAAGATGTCCTCAGAAACATTTCCCAAGTCAATGTACATATCTCCGCCTGTCGTGTTTTGCCGAGTGACAGGTGTGCCATTTTCATCAACGGTGTATTCCAAGAATGGACTCAACAACCAGAATTCAATAAACTCGACATTGGCTTGCTCAAAATTATTCAAGTTCAAATCCGTCATGATTCCACCCCAGCGTGTTTCAGGCGCTCTCAAACGTCCATTTTGTGTTAGACCTTCTGAAATGCCAGGATAACCGTTGGGTACATCAAAGTTGTAAGGTCCACGTTCACTTGGATTGTAAGTTAAATCGAAAGTGAATGCATTGTTTTGTTGATTGGGCGTAATAGTTCTATTTGGAAAAACCTCATTTAGTCCAATTCTAGCTGTGTAAGGATTTGCATCTTGCTGTTCGTTTTGCAAAATTGGGTCTATTCGATACCAATTGATTTGCGCACGATTGGCACCCGCTCTAAGGTCATTAATCAAATCTGCTTCTGGAAAAAGTGAGCCACCTGCACCATCAGAAGTTCCTTGCGGTACACTAGCAATCACCCAATTTGCAGGAGCAATACCCAATGGAATACCATTCGCCGTCCCCTCAAAATCATCCAAGTACAAAATCCCACCTTTGTCTTCTCCACCTTGCTCATTGATTGCTCGGGAGTGACCAGGTCGCAGTGCCGCAGCTTCTGCACTAATCGAAACGGTAGAAGGCGCTTTGGTATCTATGAATGGAATATTATCCACTAAGCGCGTCAACCAAGGTGCATCACCACTATAATTCAAATCCAATCCGTAGATTTTATTATTGATAGGATCATCTCCAATATTTACTTTTTGGGTAAAAGGACGTTCGAGCAATTGCAAATAAGTACCTCCTAAAATGAAATTCTTATTAAATTTATAGTCTGCTCGAAGACCGACCATTGTCTTAGTTTGGAAACCAAAGAGCGTATTATCCTCAAAGGAAACATTGATTGGAACACCTGAACTCAAGTAGGCATCATTCAAAATACGCACACGCCCAATACTATAATCTATTTCGTAATCTTGCCCTTCCACCAAGAGCTTTCCACCTGCGGTTACGCGCACTGAGCCAGGTGGAATATTGAACGCACCCAAAGAAATTTCATTGGAAATACTGGAGCGGTATTCTCCTCGAATAGAAAAGCGGTTCAACTCTGGATATTCTCTAGCGATGATAACCGTCGAGTCATAGAGTTCTTGGTAAACGAATCGCTCTTTGTCACGAGCGTTAAGTAAATCTTCTCCTGTGAGCGGATTTTCTGTTTCCTCAAGATATTGACCAAAAGGCTCTAATGTAGGAAACATGATTCGTCCTGTTCGAGGATATATGGTTAAACCTGGCACATAGTCAAAAACCCCATCTGGCCCAGGATCACCTTGCACATTCAAGTTGTCTAAATTTAGAAGTCGAATAAGTGGTTGGCGACTGAACTGATCGGGATTGGAAGTTGGCAAAAATCGCTTGCGTCCACGTCCTGCGCTATTCGGGGCAGCTACACTTGAAGTATCTCCTGTGTCTTCGTAATAAACATCTAGTTTGAAATCTTTACGATCTACTTGATAAGCTCCAATGTTGTAGAAGTTTTTCATCATCAAATCCCAGAGGGGAATATCCACTCGTGGAGTTGTACTTTTCAGCATTTTTACGAAAAGTACGTCCTGAGAAACTTCATTAGAATCTTGTGCAACGCCTGTAGCTGGCGCATCACCATACATTTCACCAACTGTATATATATTTCCGTTGTAGGAATACTCAAATGCAACTCCAAGTACTTGATCTTGTTGAAGATTAATATTCAAGGAGACGAACCCAAGTTCTTTATTAACGGTAAATTCAGAGCCTTCTCGTAGGCGTCTTGCGGCTACTTTTTCAAAGTCTCTTGCTTGCTGTAAACCAAATTGATTCTGCAAAACTGCGACTGCTTGATCAATCTTACGGACACGGTCTTTTTGATCCTGTAATTCTTTGTATAAATCGTTAGCATCGTTATTTGGCAAGATGAGATTTTGGTTAATATCTTTCGGAGCAGTAGGGTCGATTATAACGCTTGATGGATTGGTTAGAAACTGAGCATTTCCTTCTCCTAAATCCGATAAAGCAACAATATCTCTTGGTCCAGGTTCTCCTTCGCGTGTAGTTACATTTCTGTCGTTGGTTACCCAAACATCAATTCGTTTTATATTGAAAAGACTGATAATCTGTGGAAGATTCGCTAGAGATTCGTTAAAGTTTTCACGGTTGAAGTGAGAAAGTAAAAAGTTGCGGTTTTCGTCATATTCATCTGCAAAAACTTCAAATTCTTGCACTTGGCTTCCGCCTTTGATTTGTATTTCTTCGCGCTCTGATTTTTGTTGCGAAGCAATTCCCGTCACGAATAAGCGTCCAAATTGCAACTGCGTTTTAAGACCAAACAAACTTTGCGCACCTTGAATCAATTGTCCTTGCAAAGGCAAACTCACATTACCTGCTTCTATCGTTTTGATGATGTCATCTTCGCTAAAAGCATCGCTGGCGTACTCCAATTTCATAATCTGACGATCAAAATCAAAACTCGCTTGTTGATCGTAATTCATATTCAAATTCAGCTTCTCTCCAATGCTTCCTGAAACATCAATTTGAGGCACCATTTCAAAAAGTAATTGCACTGGAGGACGTTGTTGGCGTTGCGTCAATACTGGATTCTCAATAGTTGAACGCTCTAGCCCCAAAGTAATATCAATGCTTCCTTGCGGACGAATATCTACACCCGTTCCACCAAACAAGCGATCGGCTAAACTCTTCTGAATGTCAATTTTTCCAAGTGGATTGTCAGGGTCGAAGCCTAGATTTTCTGCCAGTTGTTGTCCTCTTGAACGCTTCTTATTATCCGAAGTATAACCCAATTTTTGAAAGTAAGCCTCTTGTTGTTGCTTGTTTTTATACTCCAAATATTCCTCAAAAGTCATATAAGTTGGCATCCTAAAATAATCATTTCCGATGCGCTCCGTGATGATGTATTGATTTGTCTCTGGATCGTATTCCACTTCCTTTTTGATGACTTTAGGGTCATTCAAATCAAAAGGATTCGTACTTTGACTATTGATATGGTCATCGTAACGCTCCTCCAACGGAATGGTATCCTGTAGGACCGCCTCACTCGGTAAGTCATATGGACTTGGTGGATGGTGGTTGCTAGAGAAAGCATTGTAAGCAACGAAAATTGCCAAAGGCAATAGCAAACCTAATAGGTAAGGTTTTTGTTTGTTAGGTAGTCTGACTGCGGTAAAGAGTAAATTTCCTCTTTTCATAACTCAATTATAAGCGTTTCTTGTTTCTTGTTTTTGCTCCCCAATTCGGAACTAAAAACTAGAAACGAACATTTAACTGGGAATCTGATATAGTGACACCACTTTATTGATGATTTTCATACACTTTGAAAATCAAGCAACAAATGATTATCGCTCGTTCTTGCTACTGACGAGTGATTGTTTTGACAAACCAATATGGCATAGATCACAATACGGTTCTTTGCTGTGAGTGACGAATAATTCTTTTTAATTTTTCTGCACTAGGGGAATGATTCGTCAAGCAAAGTTTTTTTGTGGTTGGCTATTTGCTGTTAGCATTTAGCCACCTAAGAAATCGATTTGAAGTGAGGAGCATCGCAGCGAATCAACTCAATTGTTTTAAAGCTGCTTTGATTAGATTTTCGACACTTCCGATGTTGGGTTGTTCTTTTAGCACTTTGTTGAGCGTCTTTTGGATTTTAATTTTATTGAACCCAAGAGCCAACAAAGCAGATAACGCCTCATCTCGGAATGTATTGTTTGCAGGTGTGGATGTTAGCAAGGTTTCTTCACCAGAATCTTTCATTATTTTGTCTTTCAAATCCAAAATAATGCGTTTTGCCGTTTTCGGACCAATGCCTTTCACGCGACTAAAAGCGCGATCATCTTCCCCAATAATCGCCGCTCGAACTTCATCGGGTTTCATGCCAGAAAGTACGATTTGCGCGGTATTCGGACCAATTCCAGAAACCGAAATCAAGTGGCGAAATAGATTCCGCTCTACTTCTTCCGCAAAACCATAAAGCGTATGACTGTCTTCCTTGATGTGCTGGTGAATGAGTATTTTAAGGCTTTCTAGCTTTTCGATCTCTGTGTAAGTATTCAAACTAATATTCACATGATAGCCAATGCCGCTTGTTTCTACTACGATGTAGGTAGGCGTTTTGTAATTAATTGTTCCTTTGATGTAGCTGATCATGTTGCTTCGCGGTTGAAGTTGTTTGAATGTAGTTCGAGGTAGTTTGATGAGCGTATGGCATCGCGGAAACATTCCGCGACGATCTCATTTTGAAGGCTTCGCTGTTTGAGTTTGTTCGAGCTAGTTTTATAAGCACATGGCATCGCAGAAATATTCCGCGAGACCTTATTTCATTATAGTTCTCAGAATCTTACATTCTCTTAATCCGACAGCGCAGCGATCTCACAGTGAAACGATCTCGCCTCTCGCAGCGCAGCGGTCGCTCAACTTACTTCTTCTTCCTTCGATTTCCCTTTCTCTGTTGCTGTTGTTTTTGTCGTTTTTCCTGAATTTGCTGCTGCTGCAGCATGGCTTGCTCCAAGCGTTGTTGGAAGCCACCTTTTTTCTTGGGTTTCTTTTTGTAGTTTTCTAGTTCTTGCTTGACTTTGTCTTGATTGATAATTACATTCTTAGTAATCAAAGTTTGCAAAATGTTGAAAATACTACTAAACAATAGGTAGCACGTTAGACCAGAAGCAAAATTATTGAAGAAGAACAAGAACATGACAGGCATGAAATATTGCATATACTTCATCGCCGGATTGTTCATTTGTGACATATCCATATTGCGCGAGTTATAAACAGTGTAACCAACTGTTGCAATCGCCCAAAGAATAGTGAATAAGCTAATGTGACTTCCATAAAAAGGAATATCAAATGGTAGCAACGTAAATACATCAAAGGAAGACAAATCGTGTGCCCACAAGAAACTCGCTTGCCTAAATTCAATGGAGGCAGGGAAGAAGCGATAAAGCGCAAACCAAATCGGCATTTGCAGTACCATCGGCATGCAACCACCAAGCGGATTTACACCAAATTCGCGGTACATTTTCATGGTTTCCATCTGCGCTTGCTGCGAATCGTCTTTGTACTTTTCGCGCACTTTAGTTATTTGTGGTTTCAATGCACCCATTTTGGATTGAGAGTATAACATCTTGTAAGTCAATGGGAAAAGCAAGAGTTTTACTATTAAAGTCAAGACCAAAATCACGATTCCTTTACTGCTGATGAAACTCAACAAGAAGCCAAACAGTGGGCGAACGATGTAGCGATTTACAGTTCCGAAAATACTAATTCCGAAGGGAACGGTATATTGCAAATCATTATCGAAAGATGCTAAAGTTTCATAGTCTTTTGGACCGACGTAGAGCTGCATCTTAAAGCCATCTGCCAATTCATCTGTTGGAATATTGACCTCGGAGATCAACTTTTTCAAGTAAGTCACATCTGCGTCCGTATCGGGCACAACGGTTTCCATTACGCCTGACTGAAAAGGCGCATCTGTAGTCATCAAAGCACTATTAAAAAACTGACTAGAGTGCGCTACCCAAGTAATACGTTCATCCTCAATGCGTTCGATGTCACTCTTATTACAGTTGCAATAATCCGTGTCGTCATCTACGGTTTTGAAATAAACACTCGACATTCTGCGCTCGTAATCTACATTTCGCTCAATTTTTGTCAAGTAGTTTTCCCAATTTAACTTGATCTCGTCTGCGCTGTTTGCTAGGACATTGCCGAGTCCATTGGTCTTTAAGTCATAACCAATCGCATAAGAACCATCGGTTAAGCTATATTTTTGCTCAAAATATTGATTATCAGCTGCTTTTGCTCGGAAAGTAATACTGTTTCCACTTTTTTGTGCCTCAAAAAACAAATCGCTTGTCGCTACTTTCGTACCATTGCTCAATGGCAAAGTGTATTCAAATTTGTTGCGCTCATCTTCTAGCAAATAGAGTGGATATTTTTTATCGCCTTCTTCTACTGTACCCATTTTGAAGTACTCTTTTAAAAGTACGCTCTTGATTTTTCCTCCTTTGGTAGAGAAGGTAATTTTTAGCACATCATTTTCTAGCACTACTTCTTCTTCCTGACCTGCCGACGCTGCTGCAAATCCTCCAAATGCTTGTGCACGTTGCGCCTGCTGCTGTGCTAATTGTGCAGAGTCTAAAGTAGCGTTAACTTGCGCTTGCTGCTGTTCTGCTTCCAGTGCTTTGGCAATGCTATCTTTTTGATACTCTACTTGTGCGATAGAATCTTGCACGCGCTGCGCCGCCTCTGCTTCCACTCGACTCTTACCTTGGAAATATTGCATTCCAATCAGCATCAAAAAAATCAAGCCGAATCCTATAATCGTATTTCTGTCCATATGTTTTAATTGCTACTCACTATTCAATACGCTCTTTTTCAAAGAGTATTATCGGAGAGGAATAGATGGTTTCGGGATTTTTTTCAAAAATCCCGAAACCACCTATTTCTCTCCAAAAAGCTCCAAACGGACAAATTTTTTGCAATAAAAATTTGTCCGTTTGTTCACTAAATAGTCGTTTTATATCTGACAGTCAAAGACGTTCTGACAACGTAATGGTCTGACTTTCATCTTCTATCAGAATTTTAGGCTGCAAAAGTACGTTTTTGTCGCACTTCCACCCAATTTGATAGATTTTTATTGAAGATGTATAGACGAACGTTTCTTGCGAAGGAAAATAAAGTTAAGCAAGAAGAGGAGAATAGCAAACACATTAGGCTGCCATCAGTGTACTGCGATTACTGGAATTAGCAACTTGATTCCATACCAAAATAATAGCTTTGGTAGCAACTCCTGACTTAGATAAAACTTCTATCAATGGATAGTTAGTATTATTTTCGTATACCCAAATTTGCTGTTCCTTTAATTCTATTCTAAGTAATAAGTCATAAACATATCGTTCTTGATGCCAGCCCGAAGAAAACAAAGCAAAATTGCAAGCATTTTCATCAATGATGACTTGCTTTTTGAGGTTTGGAGCATTAAGTGTGGTAGAACTTGCCATTCTATTGACTAAGTCTTTTACTGCATTTTTGTAGTCTATTTTTGAAACATCAGCAGCTTCTTCGAAGGTTTTTTGTACCCAAGCAATATGCAAGTCTTCTTGCTCAACACCTGCTTCCAGTAGCTTATTGTCTAAAGGATAGTCAGTATTGTTTTCAAGAATCCAGATGTTTCCATCATTCGATAATTCAATATGGAATAACAAGTCATGTACATAATTATCCTTGTGCCAACCAACATTAAAAAGCAGAAAATTATTTTCTGATCGATCTACCAACAATTGTTTTTGTAGAGAAGGCTGGTTGAGCGTTCTTGAGGATGCAGGACGTTGTATGATTGCTTTTATAATTGTTCTGTATTGTTCTACTCTTTCCATTCCACTATTTTTTGCTCTTTGATATTGACAACAATCAATTTCACATCATGTTTCTCCAGGCATCTTACCAGAAATGGAATTTCTTTGATGCATTCGTATTTTTGTACTGTGTATCCCAAATTGCACTTTTGCAAGGAAACTTGAGTTAAAAGATCAGATTTTCGTTCATTTCAAATCAATCGGGCATCGAACCCAATTGATTTAACCTTGATGGATTTAAATGGACTCGATGTCCGTTCAAATCCAAAATAAGTTGCTTTTGGCAAGCAGTCTCAAGCATTTGTGCAATTTGGGATACACACAGGAGTATGGTAAAAGTCCTTTTACCATTTACTAGCCCAAATAAACCATTCACCTTTAAAATTTGATCAAAAACCATCCAAACTAACAATTTGACAATCAATAATTATACGAATATAAATTTTTATTATATATTTGTGATGTTCTTTTATTCGAACTACCCACCAGTTGCGAATTTACGAAATACACGTTTTTACTTTCCCACAGTGCTACTCAACAGTTATACCAAACACAATACTGCTTTTTTGATGAAGTAGTTATCTAATTCTTATCCAAACACTAAACTATTCACATTGGCTTAAAACCGTCATCTGCAATGTTTTTTTGTTGATTTGTTTATACGTTGAACTGTTGATTTGATAGCTCACAATACTTAAACGCAATTCAATTTTTCACCTATCTGCTTGTCAGAAGGATAAAAATAGTCATGTCTCCAAACAACCTTTAACAACATACACACTTTACACAGATGAGACCGATTTTTACGATACTACTGCTAAGTATTAGTCTTTGCTATGTTGCTGCGCAAGAATTGATTGGCGGGACGAATTACAACAAAGTGACTGTAACTACCAGCAGTTCTTCTAGCTCAGGTTCGGGGGAGCAAACCATTAACGAATCTGGGCTTTCTCCCAATCTCAACTCAAGTTCTCGTTTCTTAGGACAAGCGACCTTAGGGGCTGATTATGAACACATTGTCTCCACAGCAGATGAAGGATTTGAGACGTGGATAGACGATCAATTCAATCAGTCCCGATTGTTTTCTTTGAAAGATTATGTTCAGGAATTGACTGACCAATACATTACGGCTTTGGCGGCGGATGGAGAAGATACTTCTGATGTCGGGCCGAGAAGAGAATTTTGGCGATTCGCTTGGTGGCAATACACCATGACTTCTTCTGATTTGCTACGCAATCGTGTAGCTTTAGCACTGAGTGAAATTTTGGTGATTTCGGAAATGCCTGATTTGACTAGACAGCCACTTGGTTTAGCAAGTTACTACGATTTATTGCTCAATCATAGTTTTGAAAACTACCGAGATATACTCTTCCACGTGAGTATGCATCCAACGATGGGCGAGTATTTGACGCACCTCAAAAATGACAAAACCAACCGCGAGAAAAATCGCTTTCCCGATGAAAATTATGCTAGAGAAATACAGCAGTTATTCTCCATTGGTTTATATGAATTGAATCAAGATGGCACGCAAAAATTGGATGGAAACGGTAATCCTATTCCAGCTTATGATAATGAAGACATTGCCGAGTTTGCGAAGATTTTCACAGGTTTGTCTTGGGGGGACAGCGATCAATTTCGGTACTATGGACAAGTAGATACGAGCTACACGATTCCAATGAAAATGCACAATCGCAACCACGAGCCTGGTGCGAAATTTCTGTTGAATGGACAAGTCGTTCCTAATAGAAATCCTCCTGATGGTATGGCAGATGTTAACGATGCCATTGACAATTTATTCAATCACCCGAATACTGGTCCGTTTGTTGCTCGTCGCTTAATTCAACGCTTGGTCAAATCCAATCCTACACCTGAATATATTGCTCGAATTGCTGCAAAATTTGCGAATAATGGCAGCGGCATTCGTGGAGATATGAAAGCCATCATCAAAGCTATTTTACTCGATCCCGAAGCACGAGATTGTGCCTTAAAAGAAGATGTCGCAGGAGGAATGTTGCGCGAACCAATTGTACGTTACACCCAAGTCAATCGTGCTTTTAATGCCTCCAATGCCTACAGTGAATTTTACAACAAAACCAACGACTTTAAAGCAAATACAGAGCAACGGCCACTTTCTTCTCCGAGTGTATTTAATTTCTTTCAGCCTGATTATCAGCCTATTGGAGCAATTGCTGATATGGGTTTGTTTGCTCCTGAATTTCAAATCACTAATTCCCTTTCCACTGTTGGCTACGCTTCCGAAGCCCACATTTGGACTTTTGATGAAAAGCCTATGGAGTACGGCGCAGTCTACGGCGATTATGATCAAGAGCGACAAGTTCGCCTAGATTTGGAAGAAGAATTGCAATTGGTAAACGAAGGAAAAATCAATGAGTTGGTCGAACGCTTCAACCTCATTTTGGCACATGGGCAATTGAGTGAACGTACCAAAGAGGTGATTGTGAATACCGTTTTTGAAATTCCAGATACACAACCTAAGGTACGATTGCATATGGCTCTTTTCCTGACTTTAATGTCGCCTGATTATTTGATTTTAAGATAGTGAAAGATCGCTGCGCTGTGAGAAATGAAGGGCTTAATGGTTAGATGGTTTCATGGTTATTGCCACACATCAACCATAAAAACCATTCAACACTATAACCATATCCATCGAACAACTTCAAACCATTTCAAACTAAAAAAACATGAAAAAACTTTCCAGACGTCAATTTTTCGGACAAGCAAGTTGTGCAGCTTTGGGTTCTACGGCGATGCTTTCTTCTATTGCGAATTTGAAGTTGTTGAATGCTTTAGCAACGCCGACTGTTGGAGCAGGAGAAGATTATCGCGCTTTGGTTTGCATCTTATTGGCGGGCGGCAATGATTCCTACAATATGCTGCTACCCAAAAGCGGAGAAGCCTATTCCAATTATCAGAACACACGAGCAGATTTAGCTTTAGCTTCGGAGTCTGTTTTACAATTAAATCCCTTGACTAACAACAGTATGGATTTCGGTTTGCATCCAAGTATGTCTGGATTGAAGTCGCTATTTGATGATGGAAATGCAGCTTTAGTTTCCAATATTGGAACGTTGATTGAGCCTATTCAAAGTAGAACGGAATATCGCTCAGGTTTGAAAAAATTGCCTTTGGGTTTGTTCTCGCATTCTGACCAAATTCAGCAGTGGCAGACCTCCGTTCCGCAAAGTCGAGAAGCCATTGGGTGGGGCGGAAAAATGGCAGATATACTTGCTGCAACGAACCAAAATGATAATATTTCCATGAATATTTCGCTGTCTGGACGCAATGTGTTTCAGTCGGGAGAAATGACAATGGAATATACTATATCCAATAAGGGCAATGGCGCAGAAGGCATAGAACCATTTTATGGATATCCGAACAACGGCTTCTTGGATCGTATCCGAAGACAAGCCGTTGATAGTCTAATGGAGGATGTGTATAGCGATATCTTCAAATCCACTTTTGCTAACTTGACCTCTGATGCACTGGCTGCACAGGAGGAATTTTCAAGTGCCATTGCAGGTGTCGCCCCGTTCGCGGATAAATCAAATGGCGACCCTGCATTTTCTGAACATTACCTACCACAAAATCTTCGGATGGTTGCCAAAACCATCGCCGCTCGCCAAGAATTGGGTATGAAACGACAAACCTTTTTTATCACCTTTGGTGGCTGGGATCATCACAATGAAGTCATTGAAAGTCAGCAATATATGTTGGGTGTGGTGAGTAGTGCTTTGAAGGAGTTTTTCGATGTGCTGAAGAATGATTTGCAGATTGAAAATAATGTAACGGCATTCACCGTCTCCGATTTTGGAAGGACGCTAACTTCTAACGGTCAAGGCTCAGACCATGCTTGGGGTGGCAACCAAATTGTGGTCGGTGGCGCAGTGAACGGACAAGAAATCTATGGTCAATATCCTAATTTAAATTTAACTGATAATCCATTGAATTTGTCTGATCGCGGTACTTTAATTCCTACAACGGGCGTGGATGAATACTTCGCAGAAATGGCGCTCTGGTTTGGTGTCTCACTGAATGATTTGAGTACCATTTTGCCGAACATTTCAAATTTTTACAGTCCTAGTTCCTCCGAAATGCCGATTGGTTTTTTGCCGAATGTGTAGTTCTTTCTTACTTAACCTGGATTGCTAAGCACGGAAGAATGGAGTGATTGGTAAGCCCATTTCTGGAGCACAAATTTAGGCTTACCAATCGCTATCGCGCTTAGCAATCCTAAATTCATCTGATAAAAGAATAAAAATAACAACAAATGAATATCCGATACTTACTTTATGCTCTATTTAGCCTTTGTTCGGTTCAACTAACGTCTCAAGATTGTGTGGGTACGCAAGGACAAGTCAAATGGTATTATTGGACAGATATTGATGGCAATGATGTACAAAATCTGTACAGTGACCACGATTTTCCACAAAGTCCCGAAGGTTTTGAAATTATTACAGAATTGGCTTCGCCTGAAAATTACGACGAAGATTTGGGAGGTGTGGTGAAAGGATTTATCAAAGTAGATCAGACGAATACTTACACCTTCAATTTGACGAGTAGTGCAGATGGAATGTTCTTTTTGAGTACGACGATGATGCAAAGTGACACCGCAAAGTTGTGCGAAGTAACGGGTTGGACGGGCAAAACGGAGCATGATAAATATCCTGAACAAACCTCTGGACCAGTCAGCTTAACAGCTGGAAATTATTACTACTTCGAACTTCATCAAAAAGACGACCGAAACAGCGACTATGTGAAAGTCTATTGGAAGACTTCTCCAACAGATAATTCTTGGTCGATTGTTCCCAATACAAGTTTATATAATTATGATTGCTTTGATACATGCCCCCAAAAAGGAACTCCCTGCGATGACGAGGACGCCAACACCATCAACGATGAAGAAGATGGTGCCTGTAATTGTCTGGGAGTTCCTGCCAATGCTAATGAATGCGTAGGGTCGAAAGGAAAAATTCGTGCGTACTATTGGGACAATGTTTTGGGAAATGATGTGGAAGACTTACACGAAGATCCGCGCTATCCAATGAACCCTGATCGAATGGAAGTGCTCAATAAATTTGAAGGGCCGCTAGCAGATAACAGAGAAAATTTTGGGAGTCGAATACAAGCAATGGTTATTGCCCCTGAAACAGGGGATTACTTATTCAATGTGACTGGCGACGACAGAACTTGGCTGTACCTAAGTGATAATGAGGAATTTGAGCGGGCTACCGTGATTGCAGAAGTGCCTGGCTGGACACGCCCTTCGGAATTTGATAAATATACTTCGCAAACTTCGGAAGTCGTTTCTTTGAATAAAGGACAATTGTATTACATCGAAATCAACCATAAGCAAGGAACGGGTGGCGACAACTTTGCCGTTTCTTGGAAAACACCTTCTAGCAACGAAACTTGGAAGCGAATTGATGGTGTGTATCTCTTTTCTTATGCTTGTGAAGTGGCTTGCTTATCGGCTGGAACAGCTTGTGATGATGACGATTCAACTACCGAAAATGATGTTTTCGATGCTGATTGTAATTGCGCAGGAACGCCCTGTCCAAATGGCGATTGTGGCGATGGCATGGGCTACAACCCTGATACCCCAAGCTACGAAGAATGTTCACCAACTGACGATCACAATGATCAAGAGAAAGACAGTTGGTTGTCTTGCGAACCCAAAGAAAATCCAAATCCTGCGCGCGGCATCACACACTGGATACAATACGATTTCAATGAAGTGGTCAATCTTTCAGAGACACGTATTTGGAACTACAATGTAGAAAACGAAACAGGAAGTGGTTTCAGTCGAGTGGCGATAGATTATTCTTTGGACGGGGAAAATTGGCTGGAACTCGGTGAGTTCAATTGGTACGAAGCACCTGGAATTAGTAATTATGAAGGTTTTGAAGGTCCAAATTTTGGTGGTGTGCAAGCGCAATATGTGTTGATTACGGCACTGAATAGTTTTGATGGTTCGGCTTGCATGGGTTTTAGTCAAATTCAGTTTGAAACTTCGGGTTGCGCCTTGGCTGGCGATATTTGTAGCAGTGGTGGAGAGAGCATTTCGGTTTATGATCTGAAATGTGATTGTCGTTCCTTGGAGGTGCCTTGGAATGATTGTGGATCGCTGCACTTGGAGCTGAACAATACTCCTTTAAATACCAATAATTACAGTGCGCAAAAGACTATCGAATCGGCAGCATTTGTAGGTAGTGGCTCAACAGTAAATATGGTGGCAGGCGAATCTATTATCCTATTGCCTGGGTTCACTGCCAAAAATGGTTCGGATTTTTTGGCTAAAATTATCTCTTGCGAAGCGCAGCCAGATACAGGCGGGGACGATTCGATGATTGCCAATAATCCAGAAGATGCACTAGAAAATCGCAGCGTCGAATTTAAAGATCAATCCAAATTAGATTTAGTGATTTATCCTACACCAACGAGCAGTTGGACAACCATCAATTTCAACTTACCCACTAACGAACGCGTCAATTTGAGTATTTTTGATAATGCAGGGAAGCTCTTATTCCAATTAGCCAACAACCAAAGTTATGAAAGTGGTAATTATTATAAGGCTTTCCCAGCACAGCGATTAGCAGGTGGTGTTTATTACGTTACGCTACAAACAGCGAGTAGTGTTTTGACGAAGAGTATGGTCGTGGTGGAGAATTTGCAGTAAAATTATATACACGACTTACCAATCCAAAAGAGAAAATGACCCTTAATACACTTTTTCCTGAACCTTTCCATATTGATAATTCTAGTATTTTGAAAATTCTGATTCAAAGACTTATCTTCATTTCAAAACGCAAAAGAATATCAATCAATGAACTATAAAACCACTTCCATCCGCACTTTCATTGGTGCAAAAGATTTCCAACTATCCAAAGCATTTTACAATCAATTAGGCTTTGAAGAAATTCCCGTTGGCGAGAAAATGAGCTATTTCAAAGTGAGTGAACAAATGGGATTTTATTTGCAAGATTACTACGTCAAAGATTGGATAGAAAATTCCATGATTTTTTTAGAAGTAGATGATCTAGATGCTTGCTACCAACAATTGTCAAACAAAGAATTAGCAGAAAGATATACCAATGTTCGCTTCTCCAAAATCAAAAACGAAGAGTGGGGAAGAGAGTTCTTTATGCACGATCCTGCTGGAATATTGTGGCATTTCGGGTCATTTCAAGGTGTATTGTCTTCCAAATAACACATTTTCTTGCTCCAATTCTTGGAAATTCGTATCTTAGCAGCGCATTTATTACTGTGAGAAAAGTCTTTGACTTTCCCTTCTTGATGAAACTTGTTAGATTTTTCTGCGTCCTATAATTACGGATGCTTTCGATAGCTATTCCCATACATAAAATATTAGACCTTTTCCCTTCGATTACAAAAGGTCACGATCGCATTAAAATGTCATAGTTGCAGTCGTTTTCGCCAGTACATTTTTTTCGGTCGCTACAATTTCGTGAACATAAAAACATAAGCGATGATCGGTAGATGTACTCGCATACTTTTCTTACTGCTTTCTTTTGGAATTTTCCATCAAATTTCTTTTGCACAAACTAGCTGTGGTGTATTGAATGGTATCATTACCGTAACTAACCTCGACGACGAAGGAGAAGGTTCGCTGCGTAATGCTATCCTTTGCGCCAACGATATACCAGGTGCACAAAGAATCAGTTTCAATATTAGACAAGGGAATGGAACGACCAAAACCATCTTCGTCGGTCGCACAACAGGCGAGCCTTTGCCACCCTTGCTAGATGAAGGAACCATCATTGATGGCGCAAGTCAGCTTGGTGCAGGCACAACGCCTAGAGTAGTTATTGACGGTGGACGCACCAATTGGGATGCACCCGTGAACGGACTCTTGATTCAGGGCAATGCTTGTGAAGTATATGGTTTAGAAATTCGCAACTTCCCAGGTGACGGTATTGACATCGCTGGTGCTAATAATGTGAAAATTGGGCAGCGCAACCTAGGAAATGTTATCTATAGCTGCGGAGAAGAGAGAGATTTTTATGAAAACTCCAATCCAGAAGGACCTTGGGAGGGAAGCGGAATCGTGCTCCGTAATGGGGCAAGCAATTGTCAAATCAAATCTAACTTTATTGGCTCTAGTCCAGTCAATTTATCTAATCCACTTGAATTACCTAATGAGTATTGTGGTATTTACATTACAGGTAATTCTAATAGTAATCAAATTGGAGGAATCATAAAGTCAAGCGTTATTGGAAGCCTCCGAGAACTGGGTGAAGGAAACATCATTGCATTCAATCCAACTGCGATTCGAATAGAAGGTTCTGTACAGAACACGCTCCTTGGCAACTCCATAGTTTGCAGTCCAGAAAATGCAGTTGTTTTAGCCAATGGAGGAAATAATCAAAAGCCAGCACCTTCCATCATCACCGCAACCAACGAAGAAATAAGTGGACGCGGTATTCCAAATGATCGAATTGAAATTTTCTTAAATACTTCGGGCATTTGTGAAAGTTCGGCTTGTCAAGCGCAGTTAAGTGTTGGCTCGGCAGACGTACAAGCAGATAGTACTTGGACATTTGAAATCACGAGTACCGCAAGCGTTGGAAATATCAACTTCCTAGAATTTGATTTGACCACTGCTATTGCGATTGGTTTAGATGGCAATACTTCTGGTATCTCCAGTTGTCGAATCGTAGATACCAATCCCAACGAATGTGCAGAAGCGGACGGAACAATTTGGGTAACGAATACCGACGATGATGGCGAAGGCTCATTGCGAAGAGCAATCGAATGTGCCAACAATACAGAAGGTGCAAACACCGTCAAATTCAACATCGAAGGGGAAGGCAGACACATCATAAATGTAGGTGCAACGACTTTGCAAGCACTTCCTGCCTTAACTGACCCGAGTACGGTCATAGATGGAACTACCCAAACTGGTTTTGGTGAAGGAGGTAATTTCGAGCCGCAAATTGTTCTGGATGGTTCTGAGAATATTTGGATTGCTCCTTGGAATGCGCTTTGGATTCGTGCGAACAACTGTGCGATATATGGTTTAGAAATCCGAAACTTTCCCGATGATGGAATCGATGTGACGGAAGCGAATAATGTAATCATTGGTGCAGCAGGCAAAGGAAACGTAATTTACAATTGCGGTGCGGAGCAAGACTTCTGGGAAACTATCAGCCCGCGTGGACCTTGGGAAGGTTGCGGGATCGTAGTAAAAGGTGGCAGCAATAGTACAAGCATTTCGGGCAACATAATAGGAACAAATTACAATCGTGACCTAAATGTAGGTAACGAATATTGCGGAATTAATGTAAGCGGTGCATCCAGCAACATGGTCATTGGTGGCGGCACACCCGCCGCTGGCAACATAATTGCTTATAATCCGTCAGGTATCATTCTACACAGTGGCGTCAACGGCGTTCAAATGCTAGGCAACTCCTTTCTTTGCAACGATACTTTGGCCATTGGTTTTAGAGGAAATGCGAATAGTGGAGTTCAAGCTCCAAGCATTGACGATTACACCACTTCTTTGGTTTCGGGAACTGCCAATGCAGGTGATCGCATAGAAGTTTATATTTCTAGTACAGAACTATGTCCTGACCAACCTTGTCAAGGACGCGTTTTCTTAGGTAGCGTTGTAGCAAACAATGATGGAGAGTGGAAATTAGAAATTGTCTCTACGGATACTCAAATTTCAGATGTAGAAGTCGTCACGGCAACGGCGACCGATGCCAGTGGCAATACTTCGGATTTCTCGGATTGTTTTACCAAAGCAGAAGTAGATTGTAGTAATTTAGAAATCAGTCTTGGACGCCAAAATACCACTTGTGAAAGTGACAATGGAAAAATCACGGTCACTGCAACGGGTGGAACTGCACCTTATACTTATGACATCGGTGACGGACCGACTAACAATCCTGAATTTACAGATTTAGCAGTCGGCACCTACTCTATATCTGTCATTGACGCTAATGGTTGTGAGGCAACACCTCAGGCCATCGCTATCAATGAAAGTGACCCTATCAGCTTCTTTACGATTGATGTGAGAAATGCAGTTTGCGATCAAGCAACTGGACAATTTTCTATCGTAGCTTCTGGTGGAGAAGGCGACTTCACCTACGACATTGGAAATGGCGCAACTAGCGATTTTACTTTTACAAATCTATTGCCAGGCGATTACGAAGTAACCGTAACCGACGCAACAGGTTGTAGCGAAGCCGATATCGTTACTATCGAAAATGATCCAGGCATCGAATTGACTCTAACTGAAGTAACCGATGCAAGTTGTGGCGAAAATAATGGTTCTGCCATTGCGAATATCTCTGGTGGACTATCTCCAATTAGCTATCGCTTTAACGGAGAACTAACCTCTAGTGGTGAGTTTAGTAATCTACCTCCAGGCGAATATGAATTGTTGGTTTCAGATGCCAATGGTTGTACTGCGGAAGATAAATTCATCATCGAAGCGACCCCAGAATTGCAATTGCAGATTGCGAATATACAAGATGCAGAATGCGATGCAACGGGCGGCGCAATTACGGTTTCAACGGCGGGCGGAACGGCTCCGATTTCTTTCAACTACGGTAGAGGTGCAACGACTGAGACAACTCTTGTAGATTTATTTGCAGGAACGTATATCATCACCGCGACGGACGCGAATGGTTGTAAGTCAACAACGACCGCACGCGTCGAAGCATCAGGCAATCTGGAAGTAGAAATAGAAGATGAGGTAGATGCCAGTTGTAATCGTGAAAATGGTGGATTTACGGTTGTGCCATTGAATGGCGAGCCACCTTATAAATATTCGCTTTCTACTAGCAATCAGACCGTTGAAAATCCTGTTTTTACTGATTTACCAGCAGGAGAATATACTGTTTTTGTTGCAGATTCAAGAGGTTGCGAAACCATGATAGACGTAACGATTGGTAAAATTTCACCTCTAACTTTTGAAATCGCCAATATTCAAAATGCCAATTGTGACAATGGTTCTAGAGGTTCATTTACTGTTTTTGCTTCGGGCGGAACGATTCCAATTTCTTATGACATCGGAAATGGAGCAACTTTTTCTCCTACCTTCAATAACTTGCTAGCAGGCGACTATATGGTCACCGCGACGGATGCCATTGGTTGTACTTTTGAGCGAAACATTAACATTGAGCAACGTGGAGAGTTAGAAATCTCAGAATCCGTAGTTCAAGATGCGACTTGTGGTCAATCCAATGGTGCATTCAAAATAGACAGCCAAACGGGAAGAGTGCCTTTCCTTTACCAGATAGAAGGACGCGAGCCGAGTGAAGAATTGACGGATTTGGCAGCGGGCGAATACGAAGTATTTATTAAAGATGCAAATGGATGTTCTACTACTACGACGATTGTTGTAGAAGATCAAAACGATTTAGCAGCCGTTTTTGAGAATGTCAATAACGCAAGCTGCGGACAATCCAATGGACAATTTACTATTTCTGCGAGCAACGGAACTGCGCCTTATACTTATTTTCTCGTCAATTCCAACATTGGGGCAACCGACAATCCTAATTTCACTAACCTAAGTGGCGGTAGCTATAACGTCATCATCAGCGATGCGAATGGCTGCGAAATCACTGAAAATATTTTCATCGAAGAAAGTGCGCCAATCGTAGCCGAGATCGCCACTCTGGAAAACGCGTCTTGTGGACAAGCTAATGGTGGATTTGAAGTGGAAATCACAAGTGGAACACCACCATTCTTGTATGATATTGGATTTGGTGTAAGCGAGAGCCCAACCTTCAAGGAATTGGAAGCAGGAACATATACCGTTTCTATTACTGATGCGAACGGCTGCGAAATGAAAGAAACGCTTACCATTGAATCTACGACTACCGAACTAGCGACGGACATTGAAAATATCATAGATGCGACTTGTGGCGAAGACAATGGCGGTTTTGAAGTCGTGGTGGATAATGGAACTGCGCCGTACAATTATAACATTGGAAATGGAGCAACCGATAATCCAATTTTCACCGATTTAGCTCCTGATGTGTATAGCGTGACCGTAACGGATGCGGCAGGTTGTGAAGCGATTCATGACTTGACTGTCGTGCGAGAAAGTGAAGCCATTTCAGCTAATGTTTCTAGTGTACAAATTGCGCAGTGTGGACAATCTAACGGAAGTTTCCAAATCACTGGAAGCGGTGGACGCGCACCTTATCGCTACAATATTGGCTTAGGACAAACACTAAATAATACTTTTACCAATCTAAGCGGTGGTGTTTACGAAGTGACCGTAATTGATAATAAAAATTGTACGACGGTCAAGCAAATCGTAATCGAAGAAACCACTCCTGTCACTGCCAATATCGTCAATATTGAAGGCGAAAAATGCGAGCAAGAAAATGGTCAATTTGAAGTGACTGTGAGTAGCGGCCGCGCACCTTTTGAATACAATATTGGCAATGGATTTACGGATAATCCAGTTTTTCAGCAACTGACCGCAGGCACTTACAACGTAACGATTCGTGATGCTAATGGCTGCGAAAGTACTCAGCAAATCGGAATCGAAGCGACAGGCGAAGTATTAGAAACCACCGTTCAAAATCTACAAAATACAACTTGTGGTGAAGAAAATGGTAGTTTCACGATTGATGTTGCCAATGGAGAAGCTCCGTTCACTTATGTCTTAGACAATAAAGAATATAACAATCCAAATTTTACTGATTTACCAGTTGGCACTTACACTATTTTAGTGATTGATGCAGCAGGCTGTTCCGCAGAAGAACGAATAACCATTGAGCAAGGAAGCGACGTGTTAGAAACGAGTATTCAAAGCGTTCAAAACACCACTTGTAGTGAAGATAATGGTGGCTTTATCATCAATGTTGTAAATGGCGTTGCACCCTTTACTTTTGTACTTGCTAACGAAGAGTACGACAGCCCAGAATTTACAAATCTTCCAGTTGGAACTTATGATATTTTAATCATAGACGATTCAGGTTGCGAATCAGAAGAACAAGTGACCATAGAAGCTAACGATACACCAATTGAAGCCAACATCACCGATCTTTCCATAGCCGAATGTGGACAAAGCAACGGTCGATTCAACGTCAATGTAAGTGGCGGAACTGCACCATATACTTACAATATTGGCTTCGGCGAGCGCGAAAATCCTGAATTTATACAAGTAAGCGGCGGCATTTACAATTTGACGATTACCGATGCGAATGGTTGTTCCATCACACGCAATGTAGAAGTAGAAGAAACACCTCCAATTTCTGCGGAAGTTGTGCTAGTGGAAGCGGAAAGTTGTGGACAAAGCAATGGAAGTTTCAGTGTGGAAGTACTAAGTGGAGTCGCACCATATAGCTATAATATTGGAAATGGATTTGTCGATAGTCCAGATTTTGTGAGTCTTGCCGCAGGTGATTATGAAGTCACCGTACAAGACGCGAATAGTTGTACCACGAGCGAATTGGTCATCATCGAAGCATCGAATACTGCGTTGAGTACCGATATTGACAATATCGTAGATGCGACTTGTGGAGAAGATAATGGCGGTTTTGAAGTAATTGTCAGCAATGGGAATGCACCTTATACTTACAATATTGGAAATGGTGAAACCGACAATCCGACTTTCACTAATCTAGCTCCTGATGTGTACAGCGTCACTGTTACCGATGCCGAAGGTTGTGAATCGGTACATGACTTAACAGTGGTACGAGAGAGCGATGCGATTACTGCAACTGTAGCTGAAATTCAAATCGCAGAGTGTGGACAATCCAATGGTAGCTTCCAAATCACCGGAAACGGTGGACGCGCGCCATACCGCTACAATATTGGTTTAGGTCAAACCTTGAATAATACTTTTGAAAATCTAAGCGGCGGCGTTTACGAAGTGACCGTAATTGATAATAAAAATTGTAGTGTTGTAGAAAGCATTGAAATCGAAGAGACTGCACCAGTTACGGCAAGCATCATCAATATCGAAGGTGAAAAATGCGAGCAAGAGAATGGTCAATTTGAAGTAAATGTCAATAGCGGAAACGCGCCTTTTGAATATAGCATTGGAGACGAATTTACAGATAATCCAGTTTTTGAACAACTGACTGCTGGAACTTACAACGTCACCATCCGCGATGCTAATGGTTGCGAAAGCACCGAGCAAGTCGGCGTTGAAGCAACGGGCGAATTATTGACGACTAGCATTCAAAATCTACAAAATACAACTTGTGGCGAAGAGAACGGTGCTTTCAGCATCCTAGTAACAAATGGCGAAGCACCTTATACTTATGTCATTGGTAATGAAGAGTTTGAAAATCCTGATTTTGCAAATTTGCCAGTTGGAATTTATGATGTTTTAATCCTAGATGCCGCAGGTTGTTCCGCAGAAGAGCAAATTGAAATCGAAGCAGGTGACTCTCCAATCGAAGCAAATATCACCGATCTTTCCATCGCAGAATGTGGACAAAGTAATGGTCGTTTCAATGTAAATGTAAATGGTGGAACTGCACCTTATACTTACAACATTGGCTTTGGCGAACGCGAAAATCCTGAATTTACTCAAGTAAGCGGTGGTGTTTATAATTTGACCATTACCGATGCGACAGGTTGCTCCATTGTCGAAAGTATCGAAATAGAAGAAACTGCGCCTTTGACGGCAAGCATTATCAATTTAGAATCCGAAAAATGTGAGCAAGCCAATGGTAGTTTTGAAGTGAATGTACAAAGCGGAACTGCGCCATTTGCTTATAGTCTAGGCACTGAATCTACCGATAATCCAGTTTTTACAAACCTCGAAGCAGGCGATTACGAATTGATTATTCAAGATGCGAATGGTTGTGAAAGTGTGGAAGTAGTCAATATTCAAACTTCAAATGACTTCCTAGCGACCATAATTGAAGATATACAAAGTGCTACTTGCGGTGCAGAAAATGGTAGTTTCACAATTGGCATTACAGAAGGACAAGCGCCTTACACTTATATTTTTGAAGGTATAGAATACGATAATCCTACTTTTACGGATTTAGGAGAAGGACTTTATGATGTATTGATAAGAGATGCAGCAGGTTGTACTTCTGAACAGACGGTTTCCATTACCGCAGAAGATACGCAAATGGAAGCCGAAATTGGCGACATTGCCATCGCAAGCTGTGGGCAAAGCAACGGTCGTTTCAATGTCAACGTAAACGGTGGAACTGCACCTTACACTTACAATATTGGCTTCGGTGAACGCAACGATGCTGAATTCACACAAGTGAGTGGCGGCATTTACAACTTGACGATTACCGATGCAAATGGCTGTTCCATCACAGAGCAAATCGAAATAGAAGAAACGCCTCCTTTAACGTTGAATACCATCAACTTAGAAGCTGCCACTTGTGGAGCAGAAAATGGAAGTTTTGAACTAGAAGTGCAAAGCGGGACTGCACCTTATTCCTTCAACATTGGAAGCGGAACGAATGGAAATGGTATTTTCACCGACTTGGCAGCAGGGAGTTACACCGTAACGGTAGTGGATGCAAATGGCTGTTCCAATACGCAGCAAATTGCGATTGAAGCATCCGAAGCCGAGCTTTCTGCCAATATCGAAAATATACAAAACGCCAATTGCGGCGAAGAAAACGGACGATTCAGCGTCGTCGTCAATAATGGTAGCGCACCTTATACCTATGACCTAGGCGAAGGCACAACCAACGATCCAAATTTCACCAATTTGGCATTAGGAAATTATGAAATAACCGTAAATGATGCCGCAGGTTGTAGCACGATTTTAGAAGTAGAAATAGAGCAAGGCACAGACCCCGTTTCAGGCGAAGTGGTTCAAAATTTGAATGCGACTTGCGGTCAATCCAATGGTAGTTTGACCGTCCAAGCTGTTTCGGGTGTTGCGCCATTTACCTATGATATTGGCTTTGGTGCAAGCACGATTCCTTTGTTCAGCAATTTGAGTGAAGGCATTTATACCATCACAATTACAGACGTAAACGGTTGCCAAGGCACACTGGAAGCAGCAGTCGAAGAAACCAATCCAATCACTGCCGAAGCCAGCAATCGCCAAGACGCGACTTGTGGAGAAGACAATGGACAATTTGATATTACCGTAAATAGCGGAACAGCACCTTTCACATACAACATCGGCGAAGGGGTTACTTCCAACAATCGCTTTACCAATTTGAGTGGCGGTACTTACAATGTCTCCATCACTGATGCGAACGGTTGTTCTTCAACAGTTCAAGTAAGTATCGAACAAACACCTCCAGTTAGCTCGGAAGTACAAGAATTGGTTGCAACAACTTGTGGAGAAGACAATGGTAGTTTCTCCATCGTGGCAAGTGGTGGTGTTGCACCTTATCAATATAATATAGGAAATGGCGTAAGCGAAAACAATATTTTTACGAATCTAGCTGGCGGTAATTACGAAGTCACGATCATTGATAGCGAAGGTTGCCAAAGCACGCAAAGCGTAGAAATTCCAAACTCTTCAGATATTTCCGCAAGATTGATTGGTCCAACGGGCGCGTATTGTGGACAAGACAATGGCACATTTGCGGTCGTTGCAGAAGGTGGCGTTGAACCTTATCGCTACGATATTGGAAATGGCATAACTTCCGATCCAAATTTTGGAAACTTAGCCGCAGGCGATTATGTAGTCACGATTACGGATGCTCAAAATTGTACAACGACCTTGAATGCAAGAGTTGATTTCACCTCCGTAGTAGAAGTAAGCGTTCGCAAAGAAAATGACTTCTGCGGCAATGGCGAAGGTTCAATTACGCTCGTTCCAAATGGTGGAACGGCACCTTATACTTACGATATTGGGCAAGGAGCGACTTCTAGCAATACTTTCGAGAATGTTTTCCCAGGCACTTACAATATTACAGTAACTGACGCGGCAGGTTGCGAAGCTGTGACAACAACAACTGTAACGGCAACTTCTGATTTGAATGTCGCGATTTTAAGTCGTAAACGTCCAACTTGTGGCAATGATAATGGTAGAATTGTAGTTTCTGCAGGTAGCGGAGTTGCACCATATATGTTTAATATCGGAAACGGAGAAGTGAGTTCTAACACTTTTGAAGGTTTAGCCCCTGGAACATATACGGTTACCATTACAGATGGTGTATCCTGTAATGCAACGGTGAGTATTGAATTGCCAGCCGAATCGGAAGCTCCAACAGCAATTATCACGAACAAGTTAGACGTAAGTTGTGCAGGAAATGATGGACAATTCACGGTTGAAGCAAGCGGCGGTTTAGCACCTTATACCTATACCGTTGGTGGTGCGCCATCTACTAATCCAGTTTTTGAAGAAATGCCCGCTGGCAATTATGATGTTACCATCACGGATGCGAATGGTTGTGAGATAATTGAAAGTGTAAGCATAGAAGGAGAGATAGCCGTCAGTGCGACAATTAACGAAGTCCAAAATGAAGATTGCGATGCTGAAAATGCGAGTTTCCAAGTGAATGCAAGTGGTGGGACAGCACCGTATCGCTACGATATTGGAAATGGCTTGAGTAGCAATAATAACTTCACAAATCTAGCAAGCGGCGTTTATACCGTAACAATTATAGATGCGCGCGATTGTCAGACGACAGAGCGGGTGACGATTGAAAGTGAGAATGATCTTTCTGCTAGTGTTGGCAATCAATCAGCAGCGAGTTGTGCGGTAGCAGATGGTGCATTTACGATCATTCCAAGTGGCGGAACAGAGCCTTATCGCTACAATATTGGTAATGGCTTTACGGCGAGTCCAAGATTTGAAAACCTAGCGAGTGGTTCTTACAATTTGACGGTTTCGGATGCGAATGGCTGTATTTTCCAAACTTCCACAACAGTGGAAGGAACAGATGCACCAGAAGGCAGCGTGACAACTCTAGCAGATGCGACTTGTGGCAAAGACAATGGTTCGGTCAGCTTATTGGCTTTCGGTGGACAATCACCTTATACTTACGATATTGGAAACGGTTCAGGTCTAAGCAATGATTTTGAGGATTTAGCATCTGGTGATTACATCGCAACGATTACAGACGCTAACGGCTGTGCTTCCAGTGTTTCTTTCTCCATTGGAATGTTAGGAAGCGTACCAACGGCAAGTTTCATTATTGATACATCTGGTTTGGAGATAGAATTGGAGAATACATCTAGCGGCGCAGATTCTTCCAGTTGGGATTTGGGAGATGGCGTAATTTATGATGGAAATACAGTCATCCATGAATATTCAGATGGTGGAACTTATACGATTTGCTTGACGACGATGAACGAATGTGGCTCAACAACAGAGTGTCAAAGCATCACTTTAATTTCTACGGTGAAGAAAGCAGATGTCGCAGGAATGGTTTTCACAGAATTGGATTTACCTGTAAGCAATGTTGAAATTTTCTGTACGGGTATGGAATCTATTGAAACTGGAATAGAAGGTTTGTACAGTTTCGATAACTTACTGGCGGACAGCACTTACGCAGTCCGACCTTCCAAAACGGACGACATACTAAATGGTTTGAGTACTTACGATATTTTCTTAATTAATAATCACATTCTAGCAAAAGAACGCTTAGATTCGCCATACAAAATTATTGCAGCAGATTTGAATTTATCTGGAACAGTGACGACTTTTGATGTGGTGATGCTGCGTAAATTGCTGCTTGGTATTTCGGATGAAATGCCTAATGGAAATACCTCTTGGCGTTTTGTGGATGCGAGTTATCAATTCCCTGACCCAACGAATCCATTTTTGGAAGCATTTCCCGAAAAAGCGATCTTGAATCTGGAAGAAGATATGGCAGATGTAGATTTCGTAGCCGTGAAAGTAGGAGATGTTAACAATAGCATGACTACCACGCCGGGTGCAAATTTTGTAGAAGGTCGAACGACACAATGGCTAGAAGCAAGTTGGTCTGCGAATCAAGATGAGATTATTTTGAGTCTTCCAACAGGTATTGCAGGTCTGCAATTCACACTAGAATACGATACTGATGTGCTAGAAATTGAGTCTGTTCAGCCCAGCAAATTGGCAGATTTAAGCGAGCAAAACTTCGGCTTACATCGTCTAGAAAATGGTCAAATTACTGCGAGTTGGAATACTACAACTTCTTTGAAACAAGCACATGAGTTTGTCCGTTTGAGCATACGCAATCAGAAGGTAAAAGACCTTTCTAAAGCATTAAAGATTACGTCAAGCATCACCGCGGCAGAAGCCTTCAGTACGAACGAAATTTATGGACTCAATCTGAAATTCGTTGAGTCTAAGGGTTTAATTGTCAGCGGAAACGCACCAAATCCATTCGATACTTGGACGCAGCTTAATTTTGAATTACCCACAGCAAGCAAAGTACATTTACAGTTGTTCGATACCAATGGAAAATTGCTACGTATCATTAAAGAAGACTTGCCAGCAGGTGAGCAAAATCTGATGATCGAAAGACGTGATTTGCCAGCAGGCGTCATTTATTATCGCTTGGAAAGTAATGCAGAAGTGGTAACTGGAAAGATTGTGGCGATGGATTGATAAAAAGAAGTCAGAGGATAGACCACTTTGTTGTCAGACCATTTTCAATTGTCAGAGGACAGACTTCTCAACATAAAGATAGCAATGATTCTAACCCAAACAGTGGAGAGCTTCGTGAAGGAGTTCTCCTTTTTTTGTGGTTAGTTTATTTGTATGAATTTTTCAAATACCCAACCTTCTTTTCCATCGTTCTTTTTTATCTTGTACCATTTTTTACCTCTCATATTCTCTAAGTCATTTAATATGATCAGATAGTTTCGATAATCAAAAATAGCATGTCTATCTATATTCCCTTCCTTAAATTTTACATCATACTTTGAAGAAATCGAATTTTTAGTAATTTTAACAATGGTGTTTTCTTGAATTGTCCACTTTTGATTATAGTAACCATTGTTTATATTGATTGTATGACTTTCTTTTGCTAGGTAACTATCAGAATGATTATAAGCACCTACTTCTAATATCCGAACTCTATTACCACGATTTACACTACCTTTTACAGTCGAAGATGGAGAAGAATAACTTCTTAAGTTTACTTTTTCAGCAGTAATATTAGCATTAATAATTTCACTATATTTGAGAATTGTATTAGCTATAGTGATTTGATTCTTCCTAAGAGCACCCAAAAATGCATCTTTATATTCATCTTCTTCAAAGTCTATTTCCTCTAACAAGAATCCTAAACTTGAAGTATTATTATTTCTTAACGCAGCTTCTAAAAGAGATAATGTATTATCACAATTGGTTGACTGCTGCTTCGCATCATAAACTTCACATTGTCCTACCAAATATTTTAATACTTCAAAATTACCGCTATATGCAGCCGTAGCGATAGGGCTTCCTAGCGAAACAGATTGGGTAGGACTAAAACATCCTCTTGTGTCATCACATTTTGCTTTATCATAGTAGGAATATGGGTTTTCGATAAGCAGCTTCACCATCTTTAAATCCCCATAGTAAGTAGCCAATGTAATTAATGGCGTATTGTTGATATTTTGGATATGAGGATTCATACCTATTTTCAGCAAATTATTAACTTCATTATATTCATTATCGATTACTGCACTCAACAAAGCTCCTTGAAGTTCTCTTTTTGTAGCTCTCATCCTATCTCGGAGTAAATATCCATTCCCAGAAGAAAGGAAAAGGTAGTTTTCTGCCGTTTGAAAGTTTTCAAGTGCGGATATGTAATTTTCATTATTATAATTGTACCAGCCTCTATCATAATACTGATTAAACTTACTGCGTTGGTCAAAAAAAAATCCTAAAAAAGCCAATAGCAAGACCATAAAGATGATGACGAAAACTACCCATCGTTGTGATCTAGGCTCTACGGTTACAGCGACCGTTTTAGCAACTTTTTTTCCTTGACGATTGACGGCAGTAAGCTTATATTCTCTAGATTCTTTTGCACGAATACTTTTTTGACCTTTGGTTTTTACCTCCCCTACACTAGAAAGAAAAATTTGCGAAGCATTCGCTACTTTCCATGAAAGAATGAATCGCTTCCCTTTCTTTAAGCTAATTTCTTTCTGATTTTGAGCGGCATTAGCAGATACTAGAAAGGCAGAGATTATAGGAAGCGGAACTACGGGAGCAGTAGCCATGACTTGGATAGGAGCACTATTTTCAACAACTCCATCTTTGTCCGTTACTTCCAAAATATAGGTATCTGTTTTTTCAGGTTCTAATGAATAGCTATTAGTACTAGGATTAGTCACTAATACCTTTTTTCCTGCATATATCTTAACTTCTTTAACCTCTTCTACTGACCATTCCAGTGTAAGTTGATTACCTTTTACGATTTTGGTACTATTTGCTTTAAAATACTTTATTGCACTTTTTGTTTGTGGACGCTTGATTGTACCGATAATCATTTTGCTGAGCGTTCCAATATATTCTATCGGAATAGTTTCTTTCAAAGCCTTTTCAAAAAGGGCTTGGATGTACTTGGGATTAATTCGATAAATATAGTTGTGGAGATTTCGGAAATTAGTGGGACGTATGTAGATGAAATTCTGATTTTTTGCTTTTTGGTTTTTATAATAATCAAGCTTAGCCAACAACGCGACCAGTTGTAGAACATTCAAATTGTTCCCTTTAATGGATTCATAGGAAACATTATTCAGGTTTAAGTTCGCTCTGTAAATATTGAGAATGGTGTTCGCAAATTCTTGTCCAGAAATATAACCTTTTTGATGCATAACTGGGCTAGGCAATATATCTATTGCCCAGCAACTATCAATGTCGATCAGAATGTATCTGCCGTCATCAGCACAGTAGATGTTTTCTTCATTAAAATCGCCAAACCAAAAATCATATTGATGAATAGTCGATAAAGAATGAGAAATATTAGCAAGTATTCTATCTATATCAAGATCATCTTTATCCAGAATGGCTTCTTTCAAGGTTTTGCCTGGAATAAACTGCTGAAAAAGATAATAAACCGTTTTGCCTTTTTCTTTAACTTCAATAGCATCAAATACTTGCGGTAATTCAAAAGTTTTCTTGCCTTTTAATACCAATAGTAAATGCCACGCATCTGGTTTCTTTTCAAACCGCTTGATAAAACATTTTTTACCTCCTACATCTGCAATCGTGAAAGCATCTCTCAATTTTACCTTCCATTTTGGATTATCCTTGCTATAATCCGAAGCGTATTCATGTGATGATCCTTGGGTATTTACTTGCATTACGGCTGAATTTGTAAAATACAAAGAGATTTATCGTCTTGTGTTTTTTGTGGTATAGATGCTAGTGTTTTTCTCACCTTGGGTTCTACAAAATTATAGGTCGGATTTTGTCGTAAGTGCATCATAGTACTATTACCAATACCATCAGAAGCTGCTACTATTGTCTTTATGTTAGGGTAACTGAATAACTCTCCTCGCAAGTCCTCAAAAGTATTAAATTTCAACTCGACATTTCCTTGTGTATCCAGTCCTATATTTGCGAATTGTCTTCCATAATTGTGTGGAGACTGACTAATTGGAGTATCAATATTATCACCATCAAAAGTATGTAGAATAGCAGACGAATCTCCAATGCGGTAAATTTCTGCCGAACCATCTAAGGACAATCTGCCTACCATAATAGTAGTTGAGCAGTACAGATTTTTTCGTTGGGTTAAAGTTTCTGTTAAAAGTTGCCGATCCTCGTTTCCGAGGTTTGTTAGTTCTGTTTGAAGGCTTTGATAAGTCTTGTTGATTGCTATTTCAACAACTTTAATTAAATCAAAATTATTCCACGAATCATTGATTTCACTTTGCAAATTCCAAGCAATGGATTGTGCCAATAAACGACTTGAAAAATACTCTCTATTATTTTTTTTCAATAGTCTTGCTGAATCACTGGTTCCATCTAACACCCAAAAGAAAGCATTTCTGTCTCTTATTGAAAAACCTGCCACATCTTCTCCTAAATCGAAATCTCCTTCTTGTGGTTTTCCATCTTCAAATTTTTTCCTAGGTCCAGCAGTAAGCATTACCTCTCCGAAAAAATATCTTTTGGATAAAGGTAATAATGGAGGAAGGTTAAAATTATGGATTTGCTCTGAATTTCCTGTATTCAATTTAAGTTGTTGTCTACGAAGATTAGAAACGAGTTGATCTTTCTCGGCTACCTGATTTCTCGTAAATTCTAGTTCTTGATTTAAAGAAATGATCTGTGTTTTTTGTTTTTTATCAATCTTATCGTGTTTTCTTGAAAGAATGAACCAATACAATGAAAAGCCGACTAAGAGTAGTGATACTATAAGTAACAATAACTTATTCCACCCACTCATTTCCTCTATGTTGGTAAGCAAAGAGTTCGATTCTTCTTGGTCGCTTTTATTAGCTTGGGTTAATTCATTTTTCTGTTGCTCTAAAGCTGTAATTTTTTCATTGGCTTCTGCTATCAAATCATCAATGCCCTTTTCCATATCCTTAACTAGATTATAGAGAGAACTTGGTGATAATTCACCAGTGTTAATCGTATCTATGTCTGCTAATGCATTCTTGGAATCATCAATAGCTTGCCTTATTTTTTCAATCACAGATGAATTTTCTCCTTCCCTTTTCTTCCAGTCTATATCAATTATTAGAGGAGGAGCAGACTCTCTATTTGCAGTATCCTCTTCAACAGTAGTATCTGTATTACTTACATTTAATGGTGGAGTATTTTCATTAGAATCTGTAGGTAATTTATTACAAGAGCTTAAGAAGAATAGTATTATTAGACTAATTGAGAGAGGCGAAAATATATTTGGTTTAGTCATAATTAGGTACTATTGTAGATGATTCAATACAGTTTGGACAAAAACCTGTGGTGCCCGATGCCATTCTAAATAATCCTCTGAGTGTGGCAATTTTTTCTGGTTTATCTAACACAAAGAATTGTTCACTTCCGTGTATTGGACAATTTCCTACAACTTGTCGAAGTTCGTTGCAACCTTTTTCATGAGTCTGCCCAATAAAAGCGCCCATGAGTAAATCCGGTTCATGATTGGACAAAGGATTGACTATACTTCCAAGTTTAGCATATTGCTCACCATCGGTGTAAAGTAAGATTCTTACGTTTGGTACATCTATGGTCTTATTAAGAATGGGAGAGAATTGATTGTGGTACATCGGCATTTTGCTCTCCATTCCAGGAACAGTGCCATTTAAAAATTTTTCCACAAAACTAGCTGCCATTTTCAAGGCAGAGTTTATATCTGTTCCGCCCTCCATAGACTTGATTTCATCATATAAATACTCAGCAAAAGTGGTAGAATTATTATATTCATTAATGATTTGTTCTACCGTTTTTACAAACATCAAATGTTGCGTATGGTCAAAGCGAATAGCACAGATATAAGCATTACTTTTTTGGGTCATATTTCTCAAATCAAATATACCTCTTGCCGCAGCATTGGCAACAAGTCTCCTTCTCTCAATAGGAGGAGTATCGAACGCCGACCAAGACATAGAGCCAGAGGCATCCATGAGTAAGACACAAAGCCCAGCAGGTTCAATTGATGCATCTACGTTAAGAGGTGGAGGAGAAGAGGTTATTTGTGATGATCCTCCCTGGTCACTGCTCGA
Source organism: Bacteroidota bacterium (assembly GCA_039176995.1). Lineage (GTDB taxonomy): Bacteria > Bacteroidota > Bacteroidia > Chitinophagales > Saprospiraceae > JAAUTG01. The sequence continues at coordinate 4,680 of JBCDFY010000030.1, read as the reverse complement.
ATTGCCTGATTCATTTGCTTGTTCAATTAAGAGTCCTGTTAAACCTTCTCCTGGGCAACTACTATCATTGCAAATGTAATTACTCGTTGGTGTGACATAAAATTTGCCACATTCCATACACTTGTATCCCATAAGATTAATTTTTTTGAGCTATTATGGTTTTAATATTCACCAATAATACTTAGAATAGCACTTACTATATTGTTAGTTTCGATATTGTATTGCTCACTAGAAATCAAGTTTTTCCTATTTTGAGCTTCATTGAGACTCATTCTACTAGAAATTTGAAGAATTTCTCTTTGATGTTCTTCTTCAAATAGATCTAATTTTTTTATTAACAAATAGATTGTTTTCTTCAATTTACCTTTAGCAACTGCTTCCTTAATTTTCTTGAAGTCAGATATAGAAGCGGGTTGTTTTTTTTCATTCTCATCAGGAGATTCATCTTTCCCTTTCTCATTGGTCTGAATAGATAAATTCCCAATCTGTACCCCTTTAGAGTTCTTGATAGATATATTTTGGTTGTTGTTTTGCTGACTCATGCTTAGTTCTTATTGACGTAAGATGGGCTGGAAACTATCTTCATTTTACCAATTCTAACACCCTTAGATTTTTCTATTTGAATATTCTGCGTGTTATTGATATTGTTGACTATAGTTTGTTTCAATTCTTCCGTAAGTAAATTGTTTTCTTTAGCAAAATCTTCAATGCTTCCCATTATGGTGAATGTAGCTGCTTTCAGAAAGGATTCGAGATCGAGCTTATCAAAAGAATTACCAGTATAAATCATACCCAATCTACTACTAATAGCATATTTTCCCATTAGCCAATGATATATCCAAAACCAGTAGTGGAAAGGAGCTCCAACAATATATAACAATGCCGCATGCCAAGCATAATTACTTTTTATGTAAGCTAACGAATTGATTGCAAGTTGATTACCAACGTTTTTAAGTGTTACGAAATAAGTGAGAGAGCTTTTTCGCATCGTTAAAAAATGCATCTTCATAAAAATTCTAGCATCAGACTTTTTGTTTGAATCACTAACACTTATAAGTTTGGTGTTAAATTGTTGATTATCACCAAATTTTTCTCTCATATTGAGCGTCAAGTGATGATACAGATTCCTAGCTAATTCTTCCGTTGTTTTAGATGTTTTTCCTTTGCTAGCTCCTATCGGGAGAACATCTGCCTTAACAACTTGTCCGTATTTGTAAAAAAGTCTTTCATCATAAAAGTCTTCTTGCTTTGAGTCAGTTTTTCCTCGCTCAATAGCATAACATATGCCAGTAACAAGCATTGTTAGAAAAATAATTCCTGGAACTGTTGCTACCCAAGAGCCATCATAAAATATTTCTTCAGTAGTGATTCCAATAGAAATACTTATAGAAACGTAAACTAAGAGGAGTACTATAGAAATGACGACGTTTTGGATTCCATTACGTAGAGGTCCAAATATTAATGGTAATAATAAGGCGAGAATTAAAAACAAGATTCCCATAGGGTCTAATTTTTAAGGTTAACAAATGATAATTTTGAATTAATACACGAATATACAATTTTATTTTAAATATGGTAATAAATACCAGTTTTTAGTTATGGATTAAAAGGAAGATTAAGTCTTTTATCAAAATTAATAGTATTCTTCCGCTTCCCAGTCTTCCACATTGCGTTCTTCATTGGAAAAATTGATGCCAACTAAAAAGACTTTCTTATCGCTATTTTGATAAGGAACTGCATACTCTCTTGTTTTGATTTGCGCTAGTGCTTCTTTGGCAGTGCCATCCATTTTAAATTCCATCAAATAAATGTATTCTTCCGTTTCTGCCACTAAATCCAACCGTCCTTTGTAATGCGCAATTTCTGCTTCCACAAACATCTCCATATAAGATGTAATGACATAAAGAATCGCATGAAAATAACCTTCCCACATTCGGAGCAATTCTTCTTCAGATTTGTACTGCTTTGGGGGTTGCCAATTGTATTTTAGACTGGAGAGAATGACTTTGAGGGCATTGATGAATTGTTCGACACTTCCTTCTTCTAGGGCATCCTGCATTTTTATGAGAGAAGTATTAGTCGTTGAAGAAGGCTTGAACGTAAAGGCTTCTACTAGGTTTGACATCATAGCATGACGAACTTCCATATTGGGATAGCTTAGATTATAGTAGGGGATAAATTTTCTGTAAACGATGTCCTTGATAGTTAGATAGCCCGTTTGAAAGAGTAATCCTGACATATTAAGGTCTTCTAGGGAAAACTTTGTTAAGAAATCCTCATTGGCTTTTACTTGTTCATATTCGCGTGGTGAGATACCTCTGTCTCTAATGGTTTCCACTAAAAAAGTAGGAGTGCCTGTTGCAAACCAATAATAGCTAAACTTCTGATTTAGAAAGAATTGTAGTAAAGAGAATGGATTGTATAATCGGGTCTCACCATTGTAAGAATAGCCATTGTACCATTTCTTCATGTTAATTAGCAATTCTTCTTCTGTAACATCAAATTTTGTGGCAACTGATGTGATATGTTCCCTAAAATTTTCAACTAATTCTTCTTGAGTAATTCCTAAAAGATCGTGACTCAAAGTATGAATACTTATATCTGTCAGATTATTCAAATCAGAAAAGAGACTGACTTTACTGAATTTAGAAACGCCTGTAATGAACAAAAACCGCAAGTGTCCAGCAGATTCTAACCCCTTCAACGGTCCAAAAAATCTTCTCAAGATACCTTGATTGATTCTAGCCTGCTCTACTTCCGTCAAGAAATCTACAATAGGTTTATCGTATTCATCAATCAGTAAAACTACAGGTTTACCTTTTTGAGCAATGTTTTCGACTAGCTTTTGGAATTGAAGCGAAAGAGATACTGTATTTATGCTAACATTAAAATCAGCAGCTAGGCGATCTAATTCAGAACTTAGAATCTCTTCTAGATTAGTAACTTTTGCACCATAATTAGCAAAATTAAACTGCAAAACAGGATACTCCTGAAAGTCATAATCGGTCTCTTTTCCAATATAAAGATCTTTAAATAACTCTTTTTTGCCGCTGAATAGATGCTTAAATAAAGAGACCAAGAGCGATTTCCCAAATCGTCGAGGACGTGACATGAAATACAATTGCCCTTGCCGAATCAGATTATACACCTGACGCGTCTTGTCCACATACAACAAATTCTCATTGATGATGCCTTCAAAATTTTGTCTCCCAACGGGCAAGAACTTCATAAATCATTGTTTTACAGGTCTTCTACCAATTTTACAAAGCTAGTCTTTTTTAAGAAAAATCGAAAGTCGAATCAATTGTGCTGTAACTTCTAGCATTTCTCGCTCGTCTCACCACCAAATTCATCAAAATATTTAGCTATGAGAAAGTTCATCCTCTTTGCATCCATCTTACTGTCTAGCTCTATTTTCCTCAACTTCACAACTCCGCCAACAGAAATTCATCGCATTCTCCAAACTGCTTTTGAAGTAGAAGGTTTTCAAGAATTTATCAAAGATAAAACAGCAGATGCACCACTTGTAATTGTCACAAATCAAATGATTCCTAACGACTTTGAATTGAATTATGACAATAGAAATATCGTCGTTGTGGAAAATAAGGAATCTCTGCAGCAAGAGCCGAAGCAACCCGTTTTGGAAATTACCGATTTTGATATCAAGAAGAAAAAAGCAATGGTTCAGTTCCGATATGGTGAGTATAGAATTGCGATCAAATTGAAAAAAGGCGAGCATATTTGGTCTTCTAGTTATTCTTATGTTCGAGGAGGAGGTTATTTGAATTGGTCGTTTTGATTAAATATTGGATGGCGATCTTTAAGTTTTCAAAACTCCATGATTTCCAAAATCATGGAGTTTTGGAATCTAATTATTAATTCTCTATTTGTCCTAATTTATAATTAAGACCGAAAGTGAAACGAGCTCTATTTAACCTATAGAAATAATTTCCTTCACCCTTAAAATTAGCCCACCAAATAGGGATTTGCATATTGAATCTCAAATCTGCTCTTTCGCTCAAAGGTGCTTGTAAGCCTAAATTACCTGTAATTTCAAGTCCATCCAGCCAATTTGTGGGTCCGCCCCGACTCCTCCCATTACTAGATATACTTCTTTCGATCGTTTTTATGTTGTATTCTTGAATCAGCGACACATTATTGGAGAAGCCACCTGTTAGGACTAAGCCACTGTTGAAAGTTCGTCTTAAGTAGAGAGGAATACTCAAATCAAGATTCCAAAAATTATTCTTGATGATTTCTAATCCTAGGATATTATCATCTTCCTTCAAAAGATTGGTTCTTGATTGCTTATGATGTCTGTAAGCTAAAAGAAATTCCGAAGCCCAACTCCATTTTTCGTTGATCGGATAGTTATAACCAATACCAGCATTAAGCAGTAGTGATTTTTGATCTTCAGAGAAACTACTAAATAATCTACGCGGGGTTTCCTTGCCAATATCAAGAATGAAATAGTCGAAGCGGTTCTGTGCATTTAGAAATAGAGAAATGCAGCAGAATATAGCTAATGTAATTATTCTTTTCATCATACAATAGTTTTGATTTTGCTAAGTGTGTATAAAAATTGCACTTTTACAGAAGATTTGAAGTAGCAAAAACTCTGATCTCTGCTTTTTTTCAAATCATGGCGGCATCGAACCGCCATGATTTGATCGAGGTTTC
>JBCDFY010000029.1:0-41651 GCA_039176995.1 Bacteroidota bacterium | reverse complement strand
GAAACTCGCTTGTACGGTTCTGAGGGGAGAAGGGAGGAGCAATCCTCCTGACTTACCCGAATAATGCGAAGGGTAACGTTGGCAAGAAGGGTTTTCCTGTAAAAAAATGATGTGCCGTATTTGACTGACCTTATGGATTTTAGCTCTGAAAACGTTCCCTTCCCATCCGCAAGCGGTTCTCTTCGTTGAAAGGATACTCAATCTTTTCTGCAGGCACCACTCAAGAATGTTAAAAATAAAATCCTGTTTGATCCGCCTGAGGCGGAGAGTTTGATTTTTTTTAGGATTTTGGGCGTCTTCAGAGCGTTAAAAAATTCATACTCCCCGCTCGCGCAGGGTGTTCCAAAACGCACACGGCTTGCGAGCATTTGTAATGCGAAGTGTAATGTTGGCAAGTCTCTGACTTGTATTATTCACAGATATTTTTGCTACTTTAGTCAGAGACTAGTTGACGTGACGTCGCGCATTTGGAAATGCTAACGAGCAGGTGAAAAGTAATCGTCATAGACGCCCCATTCTTCCACTCGCGAGATTTTATAAATCGAAGCGCAGTATTTTGCTCATCTGTGACGAGTACAAACACACTCTTCACAGACGAGAAAAACAGACCATTTCGGATAAGATACCCTAGAACAACTTACAACTCCCTCAACTCAGGAAAAGCAACCTCCAAATTCAAAGTATCCTTCATATCCATTTGCAGTTGCTGTAAATCTTTGAACAAACGCATCATCCGTTCTTGCTGCTCGGCTTCTGCTGATAAATCCTTCATTTCTAGCGGATCATTTTTCAGATCAAAAAGCAGTTTTTTAGGCACTTCTGGAAATAGAATCAACTTATAATCGTCTTTACGAATCATACGTTGATAATTCATATATGCTCCATAAACGCCATTGTAATGGCTTTTTGCTTGCGTTCCTTTTGCTAAGTCGAGCAAGCTATTGAAATCTACATAGTCAGGTTTTTCAATATTTGCTAAAGCCAAACTGCTCGCCATGATGTCTTGCAAATACACATCTTCGTCCACTTTTTTGCCCTTAGGAATGTCCTTTCCTGCAACGATTAAGGGTACTCTAACACTATGATCGAATACACTTTGTTTACCCAGCAGCCCATGTTGTCCAACGGAAAGTCCATGATCTGCGGAAAAGAAAATGTAGGTATTTTCCATTGCTCCTGAAGCTTCCAAATGATCTAAAATGCGACCGATTTGAGCATCCAAATGAGAAATGATGGCATAGTATTCCTGTCGGTGCTTGCGAATGGCGTAAGGTGTGCGAGGGAAAGGCGCAAGTGCTTCGTCCCGAAGCAGCATCTCGCAACCAATTTGATCTTTATATGGATATTCAGGCAGCCAATTTTCGGGTAGATTGACTTCTTCTACGTCGTACAAATCTAAGAACTCTTGTGGCGATTGACGAGAATCGTGCGGTGCATTGAACGCTACATACATGAAAAAAGGATCACTATTTTCCGAAGACTTGTCTATGAATGTAATTGCATCATCGCGTAGCAATTCTGACCAATGTTGTCCACCTGTCCAAAAACCTCCTTGCACGCTATCCGTCGGCATCCAAGTATCATCATTTTCGTCCATGGGTCTTGAATAGCCAATAGGGACAACTTCTCGGAAAGGTTCGCCCGCTGCGAAGCGCGCTTTCATGGTGGCTTTCGCTTCTTGACTCATGGTCGTCCACGCATCGGGCGGCATTCCTCCTTTGTGGACGGTCCCTAAATGCTCAAATACCGTGTCTGTGGGTACAGCAATGTGCCACTTCCCTGACATAAACGTTTGATAGCCTTGCTGCTGCATGAGTTGTCCCCAAGTCTGTTGCATCGCTAAAGAATCGCGCTCCTTCCATTGTTTTTCGATGGCTCTAGCGCGCCAAACAGACCGACCCGAAATCATCATGGAGCGAGAAGCCACACAAATAGCACCATGCCAACCACCCATGTTGTAGGCGTGTGTAAAGCTGGTTCCCATGGCTGCCAAACGGTCTAAATTGGGTGTATGAATTTCCTCATTTCCAAGTGCATTGATAGAATGAAAAGTTTGGTCATCAGCAAAGAGGAATAGAACATTTGGCGGAGTTGCCTTTTCTGGTTTATTTTCGCTGCAAGCTAAGAGGGATAGGAGTAGGAATAAATAAGAAATTCTTAGCATATGGCTCGTTTTGTTTGTTTTAAATGCTAAGATAGCAAATGGAATGTTTGTTTTGATGTACACATTGCACGAATATCCAAGAATACTTGCTGAAAGTGATTTGTTTTCCATAAAAGTGGAATTTCTGATGAACACCAGCTACAACGCATCGAATGAGTAACACCACACGTTCAGTCTTCAGCTCAATTACTTCATCCGACTATGAATCCAGTTAGGCTTTTCCTTTTTGTCCAAGTTCTATTTACAATCTTCCTTTCTGGTGGTCTCTTCTTCAAAAGTCGATCACTCAAGAGCACCAGCATTGCTGGATTTACGCTATTCTATGCCTTAGAATTGCTCTATTTTTTATACAGTACAGGTGCAGTAGCAAATATTTATCCACAGTTGTACGGACGCTTCTATTTTAGTATTGGCTTACTCTACGGTCCGCTACTTTGGATGCATTTTAGAGCAGTCCTTGAAAAGAAGTTTAAAGTAGGCTGGCGTATGGTTTGGCATCTAATACCAGTGCTAATGTTGAATGTATTTGTGTTTCCAATTATCACTTTATCTGATGACGATCGGCTGCTCTATTTCTCTAGTGAAGCTAATTTTTTCAGTACTATTATCTATTTCAACATTGCTAGAACGGCACATCAATTGATCTACACAATCGCGCTGATTCGTCTCTATTTTCGATCGAGGCATCAATTATCCATTCATCAAAAGGCTTATCTAGGGGGCATTGCAACGATTTACTTGCTAGCGGTGGTTCTGATCTCTTTTCTGATTGCTTTTGCGAATAGTTGGCGTGATTTTTCTTGGTATTATACACTAAGTAATAGCATCGTTTTCTTGATCGCGTATGTGCTGTATCAAAATCCCGATTTTTTTAACCGATGGAAACAAAAGTATGAGCAATCCAATCTAGACATTGGAGATCGGCAACGCATTCGAGAAAAAATTGAAAAAGCCTTTCAACAAGAACAATTGTATCTGGACAACCAATTTTCTATTCAAAAACTAGCAGCAGCTATTAAGGAGCAACCACCACATTTGTCGCAGACCTTCACTACACTTTTACAATCAAATTTCAACGACTACACCAATCAATATCGAATCGACTACGCCAAACAGTTGCTTACTGATTCCGCTTACGCGCACTACAAAATAGAAGCGATTGCATCAGCCGCTGGCTTCAATAACAAAGTCACTTTTTACAAAGCCTTCTCCAAATTTACCGAGACAACGCCTTCCAAATTCAGAAAAAGTGTAAAGAATAATTTTTGTTAACGCTTTGCCCTTCATTTTTTGATGGAAATAGCAGAGGCTGCTGCACTTTTGCCGCGATTTTTTGATAAAACTTAATAGAATGGCTACTGCAAAAACGCTCGTATTATTTCTTTCAATGCTAGTGACAGGTTCACTATTCTCACAAGACTCCGTAGATAGTTTACATACCATAAACCACCTGCTATCAGGGAGCTGGAAAGTAGAAGCCATTCACTATGAATATACAGATACGACTTATGTAGTCAATGAAGTGGATTATGGTCGTTTTTTATTCACTGAAGATAAATATGTTGTGCTTTACAATCCGCTGATGAATGAACGGACGCCTTTTGAAAATCTATCCAAACCAAGCGACGAAGAAACGATAAAAGCATTTCGCTCGATTGTTTTCAACAGTGGTTCTTATAAATTGGAGAAAGACGTCATCACTAATACACCTGACATTGCCAAAGTGCCCGGTTTTGAAGGTGGTAAACAGTATTATCGCATCGGTGAACAAGAGGAATATTTGACCCTAACGATGTTCGATGAAACTTACCCAAGTGGTAAAAAGCCAGAGTGGTTTGGGCATTTGAAGATTCGATTTTTTTTAAGGCGAGAGTGACTGATTATCAAAGTAGAGACTCAGATAGAGCAATGGCAGAAGCTAGAAAAAGAAGACTTGACTCAAACAAGTAGGATAAAAAGGGAGAATGGGTTATTTTTGGTTTTTGCCAAATACTAAAGCCCAATGAGAATTCTACAACTCTTCATGACAATTTTCTTTTTCAGTTCATTTTTTTCAAGCTACCTGAAAGCGGAAGTCTTCTATGTCAGCTCTCAGCAAGAGTTTGATCGAGCGCAGAACAATTCAATAGAAAACGATTCCATCATCTGGAGATCAGGTACTTATTCCAATATCTTCATGGAAATAGAAAAGAATCGTTTGTTCGTAGTGGCAGAAGATTTGGGGAGTGTAATTTTCACAGGTTTTTCAAGAGTAGATGTAAAGGGTGATTATATTACGTTAGAAGGCTTTCAGTTTTTGGACGGCAACATTGGCACTAGAGACGTAGTCAATATCAGGGGAAGCCATATTGTTTTTACTCAAATCAACATTAGAGCTTACACTTGCTATAAATATTTAAGAGTACGAGAGGAAAGTCAATTTGTCGAAATCACGTACTGTAACTTTGAAAACAGACTGAATCTGGATGATCAAAATATTCTTTCCATTCTAGTGGACGAAGATCAGCCTGGCTATCATAAGATACAATACTGTTCCTTCAAAAATTTCGATGGCACAGGAAATGATCTAGGCATTGAACCAATCCGAATTGGATTGAGTACTCAAGCTGATCGTAATAGTCGCTCGCTAGTAGAATACTGCTACTTTACGCAATGCAATGGCGACGGAGAAATTATTTCTAGCAAAGCCAGTCAAAATGTCTATCGCTACAATACTTTTGAAGATAATCCTTTGTCAGAATTGGTGCTTCGACACGGCTCGGAAGCGGTAGTCTACGGCAATTTTTTCTTAAACGGAAAAGGAGGCGTTAGAGTAAGAGAAGGACAAAATCACTATATCTATAATAATTATTTTTATGAATTAGATGATCGAGCGATTTTCCTTCAAAACAAGAGTTCTGATCCTTTGGGAAATATCAATATTGCGTTCAACACCATCATTGATTGTTCCGAAGTAATTCTTGGAGGCAACGGCAACCATAAACCAACACAAGTCACCTTCGCTAATAATCTATTCGCCAATCCCGATGACAATCTCTTCGAAGAAGCAACCAGAACAGAGACTTGGATTAATAATATTGCCTTTGGTGATCTCGGAATTTCACTTCCTGCAAGTGGAATAACCGCAACCAATCCGCTGTTGGAAGAAAACAGTGAAGGCTTTTTCGGTTTAGCGGAAAACAGTCCTGCAATCAATGCTGCGCAAGTGGGTTATGCAGCAATTCCTCAGTTTGAAGGCATGGAAGCAGTAGATACTGATATTTTGCTAGATTTGATGAAGCAGAGTCGTCCTGTGGTAGTGGAAGAGAAAGATTTAGGTAGTAATGAATATCCTCATGCAGTCTTGATTCGTCCTATGGCTACGGAAGCCAATACTGGTCCTAGCTACAATACTTCAAGCACAACAAGTTCGCAAAATATAAGCTCAAGAGTAACTGATCTCATTAGGGTTCAGCCCAATCCAGTCCGCGACCAGCTACTCATGGAGATCAATATTAAAAACGGCACAAATCTGCGGATAGATATTTTCAATTCCGCAGGAAGAATTGTACAAACTATTACAGAACAATCACTTCTTCCCAATCAAACGGTCTTATCTAAAAATGTGGAAAATTGGTCTGCTGGTTTATACACTATTCGTGCGTTTAGTAGAAATGCTGAAAAAGGATTTGAGAGCATACAAGTTGTTAAATTTGTCAAGTCGAGATAGAAATAAAAAGTTAGCGTTGAGTAATTTGTGCCAAATGAGTACAGTGTAATTTAAGTTTTTTTAAATTTTGAGAAGCAAGAAAAGCCCTAGCTTTTCGAGCTTCAAAAAAATAATCGCTGCCGTCTTCGACGGCGGCGGATGGTAGGTTTAGGAAAAAAAACGATTTTTGCAAAACCGCTTTTCTTCCTCAAACTCCTCTGCTTAGAAATTAAATAAACCTTACTTTACTGATTCTCACTGAATTACCAACTTGCTGAGAATTAATACTCTACGTCATATATTTTCAGGTAAAACGAGAAACACATGACTCATTACATCCAAGAATTAAAACGAATCAAAGAAATCTGTTTTTCCAATGAAACTCAACTTGCCATTGCAATTGGTACTAAAAGGTACATTGACAATAATTTTGAGAAAGAAATCAATTTAGATTTACTTGCACATATGCGATTCACATCGAAGTACCATTTGATTAGGATTTTCAAGAAGTATTACGGCATCACGCCAAGACAATATCTAATCAATAAACGAATTGAGCAGGCGAAAGCAGTTTTAAAAACAGGAAAATCGGTTTCTGACACTTGTTACGCAGTAGGTTTCCAAAGCCTTAATTCTTTTTCAACTTTATTTAAATCCAAAACAGGAATATCGCCTTCCATTTACAGAAGAGCAACTTTCGATAAACCAAAGAGATAAAATTGGTCTATTATTGCAGGAAAATGTACTCACTAAAACTTTAGATTATGAAAATCAAGATAGTAAGCATTCCTGTAAGAGATCAACAGCAAGCCTTAGACTTCTACACCGATATTTTAGGATTCATCAAAAAAGTGGACGCTCCACTGGGTGGAGGAAATCGGTGGCTGACAGTAGTTTCTCAACACGACCAAAGCGGTCCAGAATTATTGCTCGAACCCGCACCCAATCACTTCGAACCCGCAAAAGTTTTTCAGGAGGCGTTGAAGAGTGCTGGTATTCCATGGACGCAATTCTATGTGGACGATGTTCAAGCAGAATTTGAGAGATTGACGAAATTAGGCGTTGAATTCAGTATGAAGCCCACAGAAATGGGGACAGTTGTAGCAGCAGTATTTGACGACACTTGTGGGAATAATATTCAGTTAGTGGAAGAGCGCTAAAAGTAAAAATGCTCAAAAACTCTAACACGTGTTTCAAATTAAACTCTTAGAGCTTATTTAGATTTTTGATCTTTTAGTAATGGTACACAAATAAAGGTACATTTTGAATTGTTCTTTTTCTTTCTTCCGTGTTGTGAAAATCCTTACAGAACTACAGCTATGCGCGGTTTTCACGCCTTGAATAAGAGAAAAATAACTGCTTCAAAGAAAGAATATTTATTTTATATCTCATTAGACTTTATTCACGAACAAGATTTGTGAAGACTAATTGATTGATTTTCAGCATCTCAATTTTAATTTACAAATTTTTTGTGAATAACCACTATTACTTAGCTAAAAAATTAAGCTGTTTTTTCTCAGTCCACGAAGTAAAGGGATGAAGGGTTCTCTTTGCTGAGTTAAAATGTGAGTTTATCTAGCTAAGCGAACACTTTTTCAATGCGGAATGAGGAAAAAAGAGCCATCTGCAGACCAATTATTAGTTCTCAAACAAGCTCTTACATAGCGTTCAGCATCAGTGGAAACTCTAAGACTACCTGCGTTCCTCGTTGAGGTAAATCTTTCACTTGAAAACTAAACCGCTGCTTAGTGATTTTATTCAGCAACTGTATTCGTTCTTCAGTAATAATAGAAGAGAGAGATTTATGAGCATTTTCTGCTTGTAGCTTCAAAGCGTTTTTTCGCCCCACACCATTATCTTCTATTTTCACAATAATACTGTCTTCTCTTTTTTGGAATAGCACTTTGATATTACCATCTTCCAGCTGCTGAATCTGGCTATGCTGAATTGCATTCTCCACGAAAGGTTGGGTCATTAAAGGTGGAATCAAAGTTTCCCAACCTTCGATATTTTGATCTACTTCTATTTGATAATTGAACCGTTCTTGATGTCTTACTTTTTGTAAAGAAAGATAATTTTCTAAGGTTTGCACCTCATCTTCTACATTGATATATTGTTCGCGACTATGCTCTAATACTTGCCGCATTAGCGTAGCCAGTTGAGATAAATATTGTACCCCTTTTTCATTGTCTTTCTCTTCTAACAAAAAACTTTGAATATTGGCTAAGGAATTGAATATAAAGTGCGGATTCATCTGCACACGAAGCAATCGTTGCTCTGCTTCAATTTTTTGCTGAGCTTCCTTAGCGATTTTTTGTTGCGAAAACCAGTAAATAGATAAGATCACTAAAACACACAATAAGGAAATCCCTGCCATGAGATAGTTTCGTCTTTGCAGCCGAAAAACTTGCTCTTGATTTTGCTGATTCAATTCAACAATTGCTTTTTCTTTTTGTACGGTTTCGTATTTTTCTTGCAAACCTTGTATATATTTCTCTTTTTCCTCATTGCCCATACTATCTGTAACTTCAAAATGCTGTTCGATGAAGTTGAGTGCTTGTTCATAGTTGCCACTTTCTCTATTAATGAGATATTTGACCCAAATTACTTTCTCTCTGCAAATGAATAGTTCACAAGAGGAAGCTAATGCCTCCATAGTTTGGCTTACTGCTAGTGCTTCTTCGTATCTCCCTAAGTGGGTTAGCGCAATGGCTTTACCACGAAATGCATCTAAGTGCCACTCCAGATCGGTGCTTGTATTTTTTTCGTAAGCACCGAGTAATTGATTGGCAAACTGGAGCACTTGCTCATATTGTTTTTCCGATAAAGCAATATGCATTTGGATAGTGCGCGCTTTATTGATACCACTCTGATTATTAATTTTATGAGCTTTTTCTAGTACCAAATTCGCATAGTGACCTGCGCTATCTAACTCATTTTTATTGTGAAAATTGATAGCGATGTTATACAGTAAAGTGATCTCAGAAGTTGGCATGTATACCTCGGGAATATATTGAAGATGCTGGCGAGCCAGTTCATAATATTTTGTAGATTGATCAAGTTCACCCATATCTTGATTGATCGAAGCTAAACGATTATAAATTAAATAAAGCTCTGTTTTATCATCAATTCCTTCTGATAATTCAATCGTTTCAAGAAGAATATTTACGGCTTCTTCGTATTTATTTTGTTTATAATAAAAGCTACCAAGTGTTGATTTACCCTTCACTACATTTTCTAAATCTGCTGCTTCCTCTTGTTCAGCTATGTATTTTTTTACAGATTCTATCGCTTTCTCATATCTCCCTTTTCTATATAGCAACAAGGATTTGCGATAAAAGAATTCTGCACTTACTTCCTCATAATCAATTTTTTCTGCCAGTTCCATAGATAAATTGAAGTACTTTTCTACAGAATCGTTAGACATTCGATATTGAAAGTAAATGCGTTCAAGTTCCTCATATAAATGCACTAAAGCAGTGTCCGCTTTTTGTGGAATGAGTGCTTTTAAACTATCAATTTGTTGAGTAGTTGCTTGAGTGAATATAAAAGTACAGTGAAGTAAGCAAAAAAAGAGCACAACGGATTGTTTCATATTCTTGTGAATGCTGATGAAGTGGTATACCAAAAACAGTACACCCAAAAGGATTTTTTGCTAATGCGAAGTGGAAATTCTGTACTTAATGCTCAAGGTTATACTCTTTAGTAGAAGAAGAAGTTGCTTTCCTAAACAAGAAAAATTATTGCCTTATTGTTGGTCAATTATCATTCCCAAAAATTCATCAATCGAATCTTCTACATCTTTCCAGTGCTCATTCATGTATTTTGAACCCAATGGATGCGTACCTGCATTCGCGAATTTGACAAGCGACTTTTGAGATTCAGGCGTATTGATCTTCTCCATGAAAGTTTCCATCATAGGTACAGAAACGGTTTGATCTTGCTCTTCATCATTTTTGTAATAAGCTAAAATACGAACAGGAATATTGATTTGTTTGAAAGTTTCTTCTGTCATAGTAAGATCCATTAATTCCCGCAAAGCAATCAAACCTTCAATTCGATTCTTAGTTGTCCAGTATTGCCGAGCTTCTTCGGGGGCTTCCCAAGTTCGATAATCGCTACCAACAATAGTTCGCAGCAATTCCTTTCCCCAAGGATTATTGACCAAGTGCGAATTGGGATCAGCCAATTCGATATTTGGTGCCATCATCGCCAAAGCGCGAACATCAGAGTCATTTGCCGCTAAATAGATGGAGAGTGTGCTGCCTGTAGAAGTGGACATCAAGATGACTTTTTCGCCGAGGAGTTTTCCAACAGCTATTGCTTGTTTCGCTGATTCAACTAAGCCTTTAGGAGTCAACTCCACAAAAGCATCCTCATCATCTAATCCGTGTTGAAAAAGGCGAGGCAGATGGAGATTACAGCCGTATTTTTTAGCCAAATCGCGATGAATGGGCTCGCCTTCTCCTTTGCTTGCGGAATATCCATGTAGATAGACAATCGCATACTCCGTTTGCCGAATAGAATCTGCCCAAACGATTTCGGATTCGTTATCAGGTTTTATGTTCAAAACTTTGGCTTCCTGACTAGCAATATACGAATCTAACTCTGCTAGTTCCACGTCAAGTGAGAGCGGTTCATTATCAAATCCCTCAAAATCTGGTCGTGGACCAGCAAAGAAAGCAGCCGTTAGTGCAACGATAGGAATGACGACGAATTTGAAGCGTTTTTTCATTTTTGAGCATATTTATTTCTGCCAAATTTAGGAATTTATCTTTACAAAAGACAGTTGAAAATCATTGTCACAAGCAAAACAATTCTTTCACAAAAACCCCTTTAAAAAATCAAAAACAAACACATTAAAGAAAAAAATATTCATTTTGGACATAAAAATTTTGCGTTTTTTGAAATAGAAGAATATTTCAAATATCAAGATTTGACCAAAAAAAAGGGGAATGATTTTTAGATTAACCAAATTTTGCAAAAATAAGGAACACAGGAAGGATGTTTAGGATTTTATAAGGATCGCCATCTTTTATTAGGAGATTTTGAAAATTGAGAGAAAATATCTTAGTTTGTTATATCAAAACAACCTAAACACCCTACAAACTCAAGAATAATTTGGTTTTATTTGGTTAGGGCTGAGGTAGTGCTGCGGTAGTGCTACCTCCTTTTTTTAGTTACATATCTCAGGGTTGAATAGTTATAATCCCACCCACAACTATTTCTTCTCTCCCTCCTTTTTCTTGAACTCTCCTCTTTTCCAAGAATCAAAGAATTTTTTCCAAGCCACTACATTGAAGATATTCATTGGTGGATTTTGACCGATATAATAGTTCTTGGCAGCCTGCTGTTTTAGGTAATAACTTGCATTTTCACCACCATCCTTTGGTAGTCCTTGTTTCATGCGCTCTAGTGTTTCAGAAGCTAGGTTGCGTGCGGCGTAGGCTTGCAATTCGGGCGTCACATCCATGGCTAAAAACTCAGAACGAAAGTGGTCGCGACTAGGCCAAGGAAAGACGACCGTTTCAGGTAAATTGACCAAATCTTCAGTCATCAATTGCACCAAAGAATAGCGATTATCCTCTAAATTAGAGGGAATTCCAAAGCGAACCGTTTCGTAGCCTACTGCTGAAAATTCGATGGTGTCACCTTTTTCCACAACGATAGAAAAAAAGCCTTTAAAGTCCGTGTAAGTACCACGCCCTTTTTTATCCACTAAAATATTCGTGTAAGGAATCGGAATTAACTCTTCGCTAGAACCATCCAGTACCAAACCTGAAAATTGTACCAGGTTAGAATCTGCTACCACTTGTTGCGCATTCAAATTCAATGCACAAAAACAACTCAAAAGTATCGCTAAGCCAATATATCGCATCATATTATATGTATTGAGGGTTCGGAATTATAATTGGAGAGATAAATCGCGTCCCTTATTAAGACCTCATTAGCTGCAAAAAGGTTCGTTCTTCTTATTAATCCCTCACGCCTTCAGCCTCTTAATCTTTGTCACTACTCTATTTCTAACGATTCATCTTTGTAAAAAGCCTTGTAGCGACCTTTTCCAAATTTCATTCCATTGAATACTATTGTTTTTCGTAAGGCTAGTTGTTGCTTTGCTGGCAGCCGCTTAAAATCTGCGCATTTTCGAGAGCAGCACGACTCATATTTTGCTGCGCATTCCTCGCACTGGATAAAGAGAATATGGCAAGCATCGTTGGCACAATTAGTATGTGTATCACAAGGTTTTCCGCACTGATGACACTTCGCGATTACTTCTTCACTGATACGTTCGCTCATACGTTCATCAAAAACAAAATTTTTGCCGATGAACTTATTTTCTAATCCTTCTGCTTCGCATTGTCTCGTGTATTCAATGATGCCACCTTCTACCATGTAGATGTTCTCAAAGCCTTTGTGCAGATAATACGCACTTGCTTTCTCACAACGAATACCGCCTGTGCAGTACATTACAATGTGCTGATCTTTCTTTTCTTTTAACATGTCCTCAACCAGCGGCAAGGCTTCGCGGAAAGTTTCTATATCAGGCAAAATCGCACCTTTAAAATAACCAACTTCGCTTTCGTAATGGTTGCGCATATCCACAATGATGGTTTCATCTCGTTCTACTAATTCATTGAAATCTGCCGCATCCAAGGGCGTTCCGCGCTTTGTAGCATCAAAAGTACGGTCATCCAAGCCGTCTGCCACAATTTTATCACGCACTTTGATTTTCAATTTATAAAATGATTTTCCATCATCTTCAATCGCAATGTTTAATCGAATACCTTCCAAAAAATCAATACTGTATAAATAATTCCTTAGCTCCTCTAATCGCTTGGCAAGTACAGAAATTTGACCATTGATGCCTTCTTTAGCAACATAGATGCGTCCAAAAACACCTAACTGTTGAAGACCTTGGTAAAATTCATTGCGGAATAGCGTAACCTGTTCGATGTGCGCGTACTGGTAAAAAGAAAGTGTGACGCGTTCTTCATTTTTTTGAAGCATCAATTGCTTCAATTCGTCATTGTTGACGCGGTTGTATAATTTTTTCATAATTCTTCACGGACAATTGCAAGTTATCCTTTCTTTATTAAGAGAAGACCATTCAAAAATGAAATTCCTTTGAATGAAGGTACAAAGGTCTGTATTTATCTTGAAAATGAAAAGGTTAGAGCTAAGAGTATGTTTGGATTTTCTTGTTCTTTGATGCGAATAGGAATAATTCACTGAAAGTTGTGTATTGAATGCTAAATTCCCTACCCAACCCTTCATAATGTAAAATGCCTGACCTAAATAACAATGGAAATTCGTTTACCTTTGCCTCAATTTATTAACAACAATTAGAATTTGTCAACAACTGCAGCAAAGATAGACGTCATTATCCCTGCGTTTAATGAAGAAAAATCCATTGGCAATGTGCTGGATGATATTCCAAAGGCTTGGGTGCAAGAAGTGGTGGTTTGCAATAATGCCAGCACAGACCAAACTCCCGAAGTAGCAGCCAAACATGGTGCGACTGTGGTACATCAACCCCTGAAAGGTTATGGAAATGCTTGCCTGAAAGGCATTGAATATTTAGTGCAAAAGCCAAAAGAGCAACAACCAGATATCGTCGTTTTTTTAGATGCAGACTATTCCGATCATCCAGAAGAATTACCGAAAGTCGTGCGTCCAATCTTAGAGAACGAGATGGATATGGTCATTGGATCTAGGGCCTTGGGACAATTGGAGTCAGGTGCAATGCAGCCGCAACAAATATTTGGCAACTGGTTGGCTACCAATTTAATACGACTCATTTATAATTATCACTTCACAGATTTAGGTCCTTTTCGAGCCATTCGCTTTGACCAATTATTGGCACTTCGAATGGCAGATACCAATTTTGGTTGGACAGTAGAAATGCAAGTGAAAGCTGCCAAAGAAAAACTACGCTGCACGGAAGTACCAGTGACTTATCGCAAGCGTATTGGCGTTTCCAAAGTTTCAGGAACGGTGAAAGGGACTTTCATGGCAGGTTATAAAATTTTGTGGACTATTTTTAAACTGATTTGATTTTATAAGAAGTCAGAGAACAGAAGTCAGACCGTCCTCGACTTTCAAATTATTCTGACTTCTGACAGTCCGCCTTAGGTGGGTGATCTGACTGCGAAGCAATCTGACTTTCAAACATTTGATCGCTTATGATGATTTTAGCTTATATCGTTGTAGGAATATACGTATTGACGCTCTCCTATATTACTTTTTATTGTTTATTGCAATTTCACTTGCTGTATCACTACAAACAGCACCATTGGAAGAGCAAAAAAACATCAGCAAAAGAAGGAACGAACGCTGAAGAATTGCCCTTTGTGACCATTCAATTGCCAATTTATAATGAAATGTACGTCATTGGTCGCTTGATTGATCGCGTGACGCAGTTTGATTATCCAAAAGATCGCTACGAAATTCATATATTGGATGACTCAACGGACGAAACAATTCAAATTACGAAGCAAAAAGTGCTGGAATATCAAGCAAAAGGCTTCAATATTGAGCAGATTACAAGAGAGCAACGCACGGGTTTCAAAGCAGGAGCGTTGCGCGATGGAATGCAATTTGCGAAAGGAGAATTCATCGCCATTTTTGATGCAGATTTCTTGCCAAGAAAAGACTTTTTGAGAAAAACGATTCCACATTTTGAGAACGAAAAAGTAGGTGTTGTACAAACGCGTTGGGAGCATTTGAATGAAGGGTATTCTCTGTTGACACGTCTGCAAGCGATTCAGCTGAATGTGCATTTCACCGTCGAACAACAAGGACGACGAGCAGGAAAATATATGCTACAATTTAATGGAACGGCGGGTGTTTGGCGTAGAAAAACGATAGAAGATGCTGGTGGTTGGGAAGCGGATACGTTGACCGAAGATTTGGATTTGAGCATACGCGCGCAATTGAAAGGTTGGGAGATTTTATACTTGGAGAAATTCGATTCGCCAGCAGAATTACCCGCAGATATGAATGGCTTGAAATCGCAGCAATTTCGTTGGATGAAAGGTGGTGCAGAAACCGCAAAAAAGATGTTGCCAACGGTTTGGAAATCTGATTTGCCCTTTATGAAAAAAGTGCATACAACGGGACACCTGCTATCGAGCAGCATCTTCGTTTTTGTTTTTATGGCAGGTGTTTTCAGCGTACCAACGCTCTTTCTATTTAGTATGATTGGTGTCAACACAACACACTTTGCTTACTTCTTAATTGGCTTATTATCAGTAGTTTGCATTTATTATGTTGCTAATGTAGAAGCAGATATTAAGCAGCAATCTTTCTTCAAACGGCTATTCAAATTCGTCTTTATTTTTCCTGTCTTCTTATCGCTTTCGATGGGTTTGTCCTTGCACAATACCATTGCAGTAATCCAGGGCTACATTGGCAAAAAATCGCCTTTTGTGCGCACGCCCAAGTTCAATATTCAAGGCATCGGTGACAGTTTTAAAAAGACCAATTACCGCAACTATAAAATCTCTTGGACAACCATTTTTGAAGGTATCTTGGCGGTTTACTTCATTGCGGCAGTCGTCTATGGTTTTCAGACGCAGCAAACAGATTTTTTGCTCTTTCACTTGCTTTTGGCGATTGGATATAGTACCATTTTCCTATACACCTTACGTCATTTAGGATTGAAATGAGGAAATGACTTGATTTTGGACACGGATCGAACGGATTTCAAGTAGGTCGTGTACCGTCTTTTCTAATGAAGTAAATGGTTAGAAGTAAGATGCCAAAAATGGAAACGGTACATTCATTTTTTGACCAGAGATATGCTAGAGTGCTTATCGCTTTCGTCTTGTTCGCTTGCATTATCTATTTGGGTTATGCAGTTGATCAAAACGATTTCTGGCAAATGTTGCCCGTTTTCGCTCTTGCTTTTTGTGTTTATGTACTGATTTTGCGGAGTAATATGGATGCGCTAAAGTTTTGGATTGGACTCGCTGTTCTGTTGCGTGTTGCCTTGCTCTTTGGTCTACCTAATCTTTCCGATGACGTTTATCGCTTCATTTGGGATGGCAGATTATTACAAAATGGTATCAATCCTTTCGATCATTTGCCAAGTTACTATTTACAACAAGCAATTCTACCAGAAGGTATCAACAACGAACTCTACCAACAACTCAATTCTCCTGAATATTACACCATTTATCCGCCCGTTGCTCAATTGAGTTTCTACCTTGCTACCTGGCTCTTCCCAAACAGTATTTTGAGTAGCACGTTAGTGATGAAATTCTTCCTTTTTGCTTTTGAATGTGGGAATATTTACTTGCTGATTCGCTTGCTACCTAAGTTTGAAATTGCAACAAAAAATGCCTTAATCTATGCACTCAATCCATTGATTGTCTTGGAGATAACGGGTAATTTGCACTTTGAAGGAGCAATGGTTTTCTTCTTACTCTTGGCAGTTTATGGATTAAAAAAATGGGAAGAAAAATCTAATTCCTCAAAAAAGATACTCGTCTTTTCTGCACTAAGTTTTGCTTTCTCTATTGCTTCTAAATTACTACCCTTGATGTTTTTACCCATGCTCATCAAGCGATTAGGTTGGAAGAAAAGTGTACTCTATTTTGTAATTGTTGGAAGTACAGTTTTGCTTCTTTTTTTGCCGCTTCTTAGCGGTGCTTTTCTGCAAAATTTTGGAAATAGTCTAGACTTATATTTCCGAAAATTTGAATTCAATGCCAGCATTTACTACCTCATTCGATGGATTGGTTTTCAACTCAAAGGCTTCAATTTGATCGCTAAAATTGGCCCTGCCCTTGCATTAGGGACGTTGCTTGGAATTAGCATCTTGAGCTTCCGAGAGAAAAAGCCAACGATCAAGCATTTGCCTTTGATGATGCTATTTGCTATTTGTATTTATTTATCGTTCACAACTACGGTGCATCCTTGGTACATCAGCTTACCTTTAGTTTTGTGTTGCTTTACCTCTTTTCGCTTTCCAGTGCTGTGGTCAGGCTTGATTTTTCTGACTTACATTAATTACAGCTATACAGATTACCAAGAAAATCTATGGATCGTAGCGGTCGAATATCTTTTAGTTTGGAGTTATTTCCTTTGGGAGTTACGAACAAAATTCTTTCAGCGACGAACCTTTTCCACTTAGATGACCTTATCTTTGTTGTGTCTGCTTAAACCACCAATCTATGAAAGATATTCGATCATACAGTTTATCCGAATTGCAAGCCTATTTTTTGGAAATTGGTGAGCAAAAGTTCCGCGCGAAACAAGTGTACGAGTGGTTGTGGAAAAAGAGTGCTTGTTCCTTTGAAGAAATGACCAATTTGTCGAAATCTTTGCGGGCTAAATTGGAAGAAGTCTTTGTCATTCAAGGTATTACAGAAGATAAAGTACAACGTAGTTCGGATGGGACAATCAAGAGCCGCTATCGTCTGCACGATGGTCATTTGATTGAATCGGTCTTGATTCCTGTGCCTAGAGATGATCGCTATACGGTTTGTGTCTCTTCGCAGGTGGGTTGCAGTTTGACTTGCTCTTTTTGTGCGACAGGACGCATGAAACGTGTGCGAAATTTGGATGCAGCAGAGATTTACGATCAAGTCGTTTTGGTCAATCAGCAAAGTTTGGAAACCTACGGACATCCATTGACTAATATTGTTTACATGGGTATGGGCGAGCCGCTCTTAGCTTATAAAAATGTGTTGCAAAGCATCGAAAAAATCACTTCGCCCGAGGGTTTGGGGATGTCGCCCAAGCGAATTACCGTGAGTACCGCAGGCATTGCAAAAATGATTCGTAGACTAGCCGACGATGAAGTACGCTTCAATTTAGCACTTTCGCTTCATGCAGCCGATGATGTGAAACGCAACGAAATTATGCCTATCAATGGGAACAATGATTTGGCGTCTTTAATGGATGCCATTGATTATTTTTATCAAAAAACAGGCAACCGCATTAGCTACGAATACATTGCTTTCCAAAATTTCAACGACTCCATAGAAGACGCAAAAAATCTAGTCAAACTCTGCAAACGCTTTCCCGTTCGCGTCAATATTATTGAATACAATCCAATTGGTGGCGTAGCTTTTGAGAAATCCTCGGAAGATAATTTGGATCGTTTCGCAGCTTATTTGAGCAAGCATCGAGTAGCGGTCACAGTGCGAAGAAGTCGAGGAAAAGATATTGATGCGGCTTGTGGGCAACTGGCGAACAAAGAGTAACAAAAAAGCCTTATCAAACAGCAAGTTGATAAGGCTTTTTATTTTGAAACGGAGCGCATTAATCTACCGCAAAAGACAATTTCAAATTCACTCGATACTTATCTACTTTTCCGTCTTTTACGGTTACGCTTTGCTCATTGATGTAAGCGGAGCGAATGTTTTTGATGCTTTCACTTGCTTTCTGAATGCCTTTGTCCGTTGCGTCTTCCCAGCTTTTGCTGGATTCAGACATGATTTCAATAACTTTAACTACTGCCATAAATTTTTGATTTTATTTAGAAAGGCAACAAAAATAATAAAATTTCGTGTGAAATGCTCGTTTTGAAATAAAAAATGGGCAGTAGCATTTCTTACTAGAAAAAATTTTACTCCTGCAACAAAAATACATAAGGAATTGCACTTAATTTCAAACGAACTCCTCCCTGCTGTCTTTTCCAGAAATCCTTCGTTGCATACTTTTTGCCTAAAGTTTGGCAGCGCAGTTTTTCATCCAATTCAATTTTTCCGTCGAGCTTGAAAAAGGATTCGCTGACTACAATTTTATGTTGTCGAGTGAAGTCTGACAAAGTAATCCAATCGCTTTGATCAGCATCTTTTTGCTGATTGATATTCAACGGTCGCCAAGCGACGAGATGCGTATTTTTTTCCTCATTACTTAAGAGGTAAATATAAGCCTCTTCACTCTCCTGAATTACTGTTTTGAATTGCAAATCACCCAATAAATTCATAAACTGCACAAGACTTTTATAAATCAATTTAGGTTTGTCAATATATCTACCTGGCATTTTAACTGTAAATAGACCTGAACTGCCGTAGAGTCCTTTAATGTGTGGACTATCCAAACCTTCGTACAAATAGCAGCGATGAAAACCAATGCGCACCATTAATAAAATATTTCGCAAGGTATAAGCAGCTTGTGCAGCTTCACCAACCGTATTGCTGTCCCAACCAAATTCCGTTGCAGAAATTTTCATGCCGGGTCGCCCGATGCGACGGCGATAGGCAAACATAGATTGGGCATGAGAAAAGTCGGAAGATTCGGATTCGGGAGGTTCAATCAATTTGGTCGTTCCAATCAAAAAGCTGTAAGGATGCACATTTAGTTCGTGCAGATTGCTATAAATTTCTTCGTCCAATATTTTGGCAACATAATCACCACTTGGATAATTGCAGTCTCGACATTTCCAAACGTGTTTGGGTTGATGTGCTTGAAAAGCAGCACTGCTCAAAGTGAGCAAAGGTTCGTTTTCGTAGTATTCTTTGTAGGCTTCAATAATACCTTTGATGACCGCCTGATAGCCTTCGATGCCAATATCGCCCCAAGGCTCATTGCCAATTTCCAAAGTAGAAATCAAAGGTGCGATTCTATTACTCAAAGGAACGTGCAAGCGAAAAAAGGCTTCGCCGTAGCGTTTTGCATTGGCTTTTATATTTTTAAAATCACTGCCCCAATCGGCTTTTGAATACCACTTGCTTGGAAATTTTCGGAAGCGCGCCTTTTTCGTTTTCTTATCAAAAGCAACTATACCCGTCAAAGACACTCGAATGGTCTCAAAATCTTGCGCCCAACGCTGATAGCGTACATGATAGTTATTCATTCTGCCCCAACCACTACCCTTTTCTAATTCCACATCTGGCTTGGCAGTACTTGGTAATTCGCCCTTCGGATAATCATCTTCCATCAAATGGAAAGAGCGCACATGACTAAAGATATTGACCAAGGGATTGTAGCCGTAAGGATTATTTTTGTTGTACAACTGATCCCATTCTTTACCTGCATTGATGCCGAGGAGTTGACGAAAAGTTGATGGCATATTGTGTTATATTTTATGCGCGGAATGGAAGAAAAATACTTTTACTGTTCCCCTTTGAACCCAAATGCGGCTTTCATCTTATGGTAAATTGCAGTGTTCTCATAAATCCCTCGAAAGGCTTCTGCACCTGGCCCATAAGCAAAAACTGGAATCATCACGCCCGTATGGTAGCCCGAAGTAAATGCACCATAAATGGTATCCATCGTTGAGCCTGGGTTGATGGCGTAGCCTCCTGTTTCGTGGTCAGCAGTGACAATGACTAAGGTTTCTCCATCGCGTTTGGCGAAGTCTAAAACTTCCCCAATCGTTTGGTCAAAGTCTAGCATTTCGCTGATGATGTAATCTGATTTATTGGCGTGTCCGCCCCAATCGATTTGCGAACCCTCAATCATCAAAAAAAAGCCTTTTTCCTGTCCGCGTTTCTTCAAAAAGGAAGTAGCAACCCTAGAAGCATAGGGCAAATAGTCTCGTCCTTGTGCTTTGGGAAGCGGTTTTTCATTAGCCGTAAAATAGCCAAAATTCTTGCTCTTATTTACGACTATATCGTCGAAGTCTGCTTTGAAGTAATCAGAAATTTGATAGCCTTTTTCTTTGAGTTCTTTATAAAGATTGCGATCATCATTTTCTCTTTGATCAAAGAATTTTTTTCCACCACCGAGGAAAAAATCGATCTCTGTTTTCAAAAAGTAAGTTGCAATTTCTTCCTCTTCTTTTCGGAGAGGTACGTGAGCGATAAAAGAAGCAGGTGTTGCATGTGTAATAGTAGAAGTAGCAACTAGACCAGTCGCTAAACCATTCTCTTCAGCTTCTTCTAGGATAGTTTTGACTGCATTGGTATCTGGGTCAACGCCAATCGCACCATTATAGGTTTTGATGCCACAAGCGAAAGCGGTCGCGCCCGCAGCAGAATCGGTAATTAAGTTATCGTGTGCGTAAGACTTATGCAAACCAACTACTGGAAAGGCTTCCAATTTGAGTTTATTACCATTGCTATACATTCCAGCCGTAATCTGCGTCAATCCCATACCGTCGCCCACCATCAAGATAATATTCTTCGGTTTTGCAATAGTAGAAGCCATAGAACTAGCGACAGGCAAACTTTGAGGTTGTTTGTATTCTTTGGGTGTGGAAGTAATACATCCCACAAGGAAAAGAATGAGTGCCGCTGCTGCTATTTTTTTCATGCGTTTTTGGTTGTGAATAGTTTATCTCCAAAATCTAAAGCAAAGAAAGAGAACCTTTGAGAAAGTGCAAAACTTAGCATTCATAGCAGAAACTCACGGAGAGACTTTCTGCTAGAGGGTTTTAAGGGCGAAAAGCATCAAAATTTGACAAATTTTGATGCTTTCCGCCCTCAGAAACCTCTAGTCACGTTCAAAAAATCCTCCTTTAAAGATTTTTTGAACGCGACTTCACGGATTCCTCAAAATGTGTACCCTTCTAAATTTTATACTCTCTCTAAATTCCTCTCAATATAATCTTTTACCTTTTTAATGATAGCATATATTTTGAAAATGTCATCTTGTGTAGCATCATAGGCTAGGCTCTGTGCATATTGATTTTTGTAGAAATACACAAAAAAGAAAAGACGTCCCATGACGTAAGTTCCGTAAAGGGGAAGGTCTATTCCTGCGGCTTCATTACGCTTTTGAGCAGCAACCATAGCAATCAATAACTGCCCGAGCGGATAGCCCGTATAGCCTGGTTCGGGTTTGTATTCATGTAAAGTATAGAAAGGTGTTCTAGGCGTTTGTCTTCCAGTTGCCACCATGAAATCAATATTACCTTGTACAATTTGATCTCCTACTTCAACGGTTAGCTTGTTTTCTAGGAAAGAATTATACTGATCACTTTTGAACCAAATCAACCCCATCAAGGGACCTAAAAAGTAGAATTTCAAAGCTGCTTCATTCCAATCTTGAACATTTTCTATCAAGCGTTCTTTTAAGGCACTTAATTGTTCTCTTTCTTTTTTAGAAATTAGAGTATCTGCTACTAACCATTGGTCTAAGTCAGGAGATTTTTTGACCAAAGAAATATTGAAACTGCGTTCCACATCCTCTGGTTTCCAATATTTGAAAGATTGTAATCTACTGTCTTCCATTACTTTTCGTTTTCAACAAAAATAACTGATTTTTGCATGATTGTCAAAAGATAGTTGCTACGAATGAATGGATATATTTTGTTTCCTTTTTCAGAACGTCCTTCCTCCAATTACGCTAATCATAATCCAAACAATTGCTAGCGGAATGACATATCGAACCGCAAATTGCCAAACTTTGAAGTAGCGGAAATGATGTCCGCCTTCATTAAAAGTGCGTTGAATCATTTTTTGATCTAATATCCAACCGACAAAAATGGCAGAGCCTAAACCACTGAGCACCAGCAGCCAATTCGTTACAGAATAATCCAAAATATGCAAGAAGCCACCACCGATTTTTTCGCCTAGCGGTGTCCAAGTACTCAAGGTTTCATTTGCACCTGCGGAAAGGGCGGCAGGAATGCCAATAAGGAGCAAAACTGCTGCCATAAGAAACGCTGCTTTTCGACGAGAGATGTTCAATTGTTCTTTTAAAAATGTAACCACTACTTCTGCCATTGCAATTGTTGTAGTCAAAGCGGCAAAAACGACGGTGAGATAAAATAAAGGTGTAATGATACGTCCAAAAGGTAATTCGCAGAGTAAAATGGGCAAGGAGGTGAATAAAATTGCGGCACTTTTAGAAAATCGAGTGGCGCGTTCTGCCTCGGGTACACTGAAAATAATGGAAAACATGATGATAGAAGCAATAATACCAATTAAAGTGTCGAAAAATACAATCCATAAACTCGATCTGAAAATGGAAGTATCCGTTGGAAAGTAAGAGCCTAGAGTCATCACCAAACCTGCGCCCAACCCAAGCGTAAAAAAGGAATGTCCAACGGCTTCTAGCAGTCCTTCGCTATCAATGCTACTGAAATGAAAAAGGAAGGAAATGGCTTCTGAAAAGCCTTCAGTTGGAATGACGGCGATCAAGAAAACAATTAGCAGAACACCTAGTATCGGCATCATAATTTTTGCTGCGCGTTCGATGCCTTTTTTCAAGCGAAAAGAAACGACAAAAGCACTCACTAAAACAACACTACTCACACAAATGATTTGCAATTGTGCATTGCCTAAAAATGCCCCAAACTCTTGCCCCAACTGCAATTCCTGAACATTTGTATCATTGATTGACCAACTTAAGCATTGGAAAAAGTAGTAAAACACCCAACCAACTATGGCAAAATAAAACGCAGTAAACAACATGGCCACGAATGCCAAAATCCCGACGCCTTTCCACCAAGGACTTGCTTTAGCTTCAAGTGCTAAATTTCGATAGGCAGCCACCACGTTGCTCCTCCCTTTTCGTCCCATAAAAATTTCTAACATCATCAGAGGCAAGCCAATTAGCAAAACCGCCAAGAGATAAACCAAGACGAAAGAGCCGCCTTCGTTTTCGTAAGTGATGTAAGGAAATTTCCACAAATTGCCCATACCGACAGCAGAACCGACAGTGGCTAAAATGAAGCCCAGTCGGCTGAGAGTTGGTCGTTTTGTCATTTGCTTTAATTATAGTTTGAGGGTAAAGATAGACTAGAAATTAGTTTTCTAGTGGACGTGTCATTTTTTAGAACTGATCTGTCGGCTTCTTGGCAATTTTGAATGCTTATGTTGCTTTAATAAAATGATTCTTGAAGCTCGTTTGGGAACAAGCAGATATAGGTCTGAAGTTAGGAAACTTCAAACATCAGAGTTTTCATATCCGTAGCTAAACTCATCCTCAGCTAACTTTTTTAGGTTACTGCTTTAATTTAGCAACGGATTATATTACTTTTTTTGTTCATGAAATGTCTCCTCCTAATAAGGAAATCTTGACAAGCATTAGCTTTCGGGTAACTCACTAATTGCTTTTTGGCTTCCCAGTTCTCCATTATAATTAAAAGTGATTTCTTCACCAGCTTTAATATCTCGAAGTGCATACACATCCATTGTTCGCTGCTCATAATCCATAATATATTCCGCGTTGCATTGAATGGCATGATTGTAAAGTGAGCCAAAACCAAGCAAAATTGCTGCGGATGCTTGCTGGTCTCCCCAAGTGAAATAGTAGTGATAAAGCAAGGTCTTTTCTAAATATGAAATCTGTTCGGGAGGCAGAACAATGACTGGACAAATTTCAATGAGGCTTCCTTTGGGAATATTGTCGTACGTAAAAATCCCTCTTCCATGGATGGGCGATTCTTGAAAGTACACCGTAGGAATGCGCTGCATAAAGCTGGATTTGGTGATGGTCGTTTTGGCACAATACATTAAAACGCTTTGTCATCCTTGTCTGTTCTTTTTATTAAAATTTAAGCAGTTTTGGGGTGTATGCCACAGAAAATGTATTATTGTGGCGAGAAAACTAAACCACTGACTGAGAATTTGTTGAAGAGGTTATTTTTATTGCGAAAATCTTTCAAGAAATTCAAAGGCATTTCAATAAAGCGAGCAAGAAAATGGTCAAGCATATTGCGATAGCAGGCAACATTGGAGCAGGAAAAACGACGCTTTGCACCAAATTAGGCAAGAGTTTCGGTTGGGATATTCATTATGAATCTACTGATGATAATCCTTATCTGAGTGATTTCTACGAAGACATGAAACGCTGGTCGTTCAACCTTCAAATCTACTTCCTTAATAGTCGCTACAAGCAAATTTTAGAAATACAGAATGGTCCAAAAACCGTCATTCAAGATCGAACGATCTATGAAGATGCTTATATCTTTGCGCCCAATTTGCACAATATGGGTTTGATGACGACGCGCGACTACAACAACTATCTCGATCTTTTTGAGACGATGCACACGCAGATCAATCCACCTGATTTATTAATTTATTTGCGCGCCAGTATTCCAACTTTAGTGGATCATATTCAGTCGCGCGGGCGCGATTATGAGGGCAATATGAGTTTGGATTATTTGAAGCGATTGAACGAGCGCTACGAGAACTGGATTAATGGCTATAAGTTAGGTAATTTATTGATTATCAATTCAGATGAGATAGATTTTCAGAACAATCCAGAGCACGTCGGCGACGTGGTGAATCAAGTTCAAGCAGAAATTCACGGCTTGTTTGAACCTAAAGTTGGCTAATTGATTTTTCTAGTATTAAAATTCAGAAAGTAACCAATCAATCTTCATTAGAACGCGATCTGGTAAGTTTCCTAACTTGACAGAAATATTGACTCGTTTCCAAACGAGTGAGGAAGCCTTTTGAACTGTACGGTTATTTTTTGAAAGCAATCTAATAAAATCAATATTAGCAATGCTCAAGCAAATACTACAAGAATTAAATCCAACAAAAACTCAACTTGTCGCCGTATCCAAAACAAAGCCAAACGCTGCTATTTTAGAACTCTACGAACAAGGACAGCGCGACTTTGGCGAAAACCGCGTCCAGGAACTTACCGATAAATACGAATCGCTTCCCAAAGATATTCGTTGGCATGCCATTGGTCATTTGCAAACCAACAAAGTCAAGTACATTGCACCTTTCGTTCATCTCATTCATTCTGTGGATAGCTTAAAAGTGCTAAAAGAAATCAACAAACAGGCTGCTAGAAATGAACGGGTCATTCAGGTACTTTTGCAATTCAAAATTGCAGAAGAAGATACCAAATATGGACTGACACTTGCTGACGCCAAGCAACTCTTAGAAAATAGCTACGAAGTCTTGAAAAATGTACGCATCGTTGGCGTGATGGGCATGGCAACTTTCACGAATGACAAAACACAAGTGCGCAATGAATTTCAGCAGTTGAAACACATCTTTGACCAACTCAAGGCTCACTATTTTGCAGAACAAGACGATTTCAAAGAAGTCTCTATGGGAATGTCAGGGGACTATAAAATTGCGACGGAAGAGGGAAGTACAATGGTTCGAATTGGGAGTTTGTTGTTTGGAGCGAGATGATTAATTTATGATTAAAGCGCAATTTTGTATATCTGGATAAACAAAATCAAGAATAAAGTGTATTATTAGATAAACAAAATGCAGGAATTGATCAGGAAATCGGATCGGCTCATCCAAAATGTGCCCACGAAAATGCAGCGAAAAATTCCTGCTGCTATCAATTGGGAATGGCGACTAAACGCTGTGATTGGAGCGAGAGGAACGGGAAAAACTACGCTACTTTTACAACGTGCAAAACATCTACAAGCGACGAAAGAAGTACTGTATGTATCCTTAGATGATTTATATTTTACAGAAAATAAACTCGTCGAATTAGTAGACGAATTTCAGCAATTGGGAGGGCAATACTTATTCGTTGATGAGGTACATAAATATCCCAATTGGGCGAGAGAATTGAAAAATATTTACGATAGCTTTCCCGAATTGATCGTCACTTTTTCAGGGTCTTCCATTTTAGAGATTTTTAAGCAAGATGTTGACTTGAGTCGGCGAGCTTTACTGTACGAATTGCCTGGCTTATCTTTTCGAGAATATCTAGAATTTTCGCTAGGTATAGTTTTTCCCACCGTATCTCTCTCTGATCTAGTCAACAATCACCGAACAATTGCGCCTACTATCATTGAGCAAATCAAACCTTTGAAACACTTCAAAGCCTACTTACAATCGGGCTACTATCCTTTTTTCCTAGAGAAGGAGCGAGATTATCAATTAACTTTAGAGCAAATTGTCCAATTAATTGTAGAAAGCGACTTGCGATTTATGGATGGTTTTGATCCTGCTTACAGTCGTAAGATGCTACAACTTCTGCGTATTATCGCCAGCTCTGCGCCTTTTAAACCTAATATTAGCAAACTTAGCGAACGTGTAGGTATCACTAGGGTAACACTTTTGAATTACTTGAATTATCTGCACAAAGCAAGATTAACTGCTTCATTTCATCTTCCCGAAAAATCTATCAGTACGCTGCAAAAGCCAGATAAAATTTTTCTACATAATCCTAATCTATATTATGTATTAAATCCAACTCAAGTGGATATCGGGAGCGTGAGAGAAACTTTTTTTCAGAGTCAACTTCAAGTTCCGTTTGATCTATATCTTCATTCTAAAGCAGATTTTCTAGTAGAATACCAAGGACAGCAGCTTATTTTTGAGATTGGTGGCAAACACAAGAAAACCACTCAAATTCGTAATTTAGACAATGCCTATTTGGCTTTAGATGACCTAGAAATAGGCTTCGGGAAACAAATTCCACTTTGGTTATTTGGCTTTTTGTATTAAAAACAAAGATTTAGTTTTTTGTCAATGTAAGATAGCTGACAAGAACGAAGAATTCAATAACAATCATATTTAGCTGCGCCTTATTATTGCTAAACTTTCTACTTTGGCAGTTACAATCAAATCAGAAATATCACACTATGGCTTCCATCAAAATAAGTTTTTCCAACACAAAAGGCGAACAATTAGCGGCACGTTTGGATATGCCTGTCAACCAACATCCACATACTTTTGCGGTTTTTGCGCATTGCTTTACGTGTAATAAAAATCTGACTGCGGTGCGTAACATTAGCCGAGCCTTAAACCAAGCAGGCATCGCGGTTTTTAGATTTGATTTCACAGGTTTAGGAGAAAGCGAAGGCGATTTTGCAGATACCAATTTTACTTCCAATGTAGAAGATTTGGTCACGGCTTGTGAATACGTAGCAGAAAATTACCAAGCTCCAGAATTAATTATTGGACATTCGCTTGGGGGAGCGGCGGTCATTTGCACAGCGGACAAAGTGGAATCTATCCAAGCTATTGCAACGATTGGTGCACCCTTTGCGCCTAAGCACGTTAGTCATCTAATTGCTTCTAAAGCAGAAGAAATCGAGGAAACTGGCGAAGCAGAAGTGAATATTGGTGGACGCAGCTTTCGGGTCAAAAAGCAATTCTTGGAAGATATTTTGGAGCAATCCTTGAAAGAGAAATTGCAACGAATGCGCAAAGCCTTGCTGATCTTACATTCGCCTCAAGATCGTACGGTGGAAGTAGAAAATGCGGCAAAACTGTATCAAGCGGCGCATCATCCAAAGAGTTTTGTGAGTTTGAATGGTGCAGATCATCTGTTATCAAAGAAAAAAGATTCGCGCTACGTTGGGACAATGATTGCCAATTGGGCGGAGCGATACATCAGTATTCCAGAGAAGGAAAAGCTCAATTCCAATCAACAAGTCGTGGTGCGCTTGGGCGAAGATGGCTTCACTAGCGAAGTTATGGTGCGCCACCATGCGCTAACTGCCGACGAACCTGCTTCCGTAGGCGGCAACGATTTTGGACCAACGCCCTACGAACTCGTTTCCGCAGGTCTGGGAGCTTGTACTGCTATGACCATTCAGATGTATGCGCGTAGAAAAAAATGGAGAATCGAAGAAGTCATCGTTTACGTAGACCACAAAAAAGACCATGCTATGGATTGTGAAAACTGCGATGATCCAAAGAGTAAAGTTGATGTTTTTGAACGAACGATTGAGCTGAAAAGTGATTTGAATGAAGAACAAATCCAACGTATTTTAGAGATTGCTGACAAATGTCCTGTGCATCGGACGTTGCATAGTGAAGTGGAAGTGAGGACGAAGTTGGGGAGAGTTTGATATATGCTCGGCTTAATGAATTTAGTTCTACAACCTCACTACTTTCAAAGTTTTACTCTTTCCATCAGCAGTCATTACTCTAACGAAATACAGTCCTATCAACATTTCTGGAAGTACTAATTCGATGTTATTTTGGAGCGTAATTATCTGTTTTTGGAGCAACTTTCCTTGACTATCGAATAAGGTAATCGTATATGGAGGATGATTAGGATTTTTAATAGTCAATGTTGCATTTCGATCGCTACAGACTGGATTTGGGCTAATTTGTACAAGCAAATCATTGTCCAAAGCAGTTGTATTACTCAATGCATCAATCACAAAATCATAAATCTGTTCACAGCCATTTGCGTCTTTGATTATTAGCTGATAGTTGCCTACTTGCAAATTATCTTGGCTGCGAAACAATTCATTTTCCAAGTCATACACCAATACTTGATAAGGTGCTGTACCACCCGATATTTCCTCTACTACGACTGCTCCATCTAATACATTTGTTGCTGAAGCATTTTGTACATTGAAATGAGCTTCTAAGGCAGGAGTTTCTACAATCACTACTCCTTGTTGCTCTTCACTTCTTCCCCGACTATCTGTGATCGTAAATTGATAATCTCCCGCAGCTAGGTTTTCCGTTCCATTACCCGAAATCTCTCCTCGTGTCCAAGTAACTTCATAAAGCGGACAAGCATTTTCAATTCGGAAGAACACTTGACCGTTATTTGCACCGCTGCAACTATTGCGTGATAAGGCAATTTCTACAGTCATCGGAGGAGCTTCATAAGCCCCTATATCTACTTGCCCATCTTGAATTCTTGTATTGCCTTGTAAATCCGTCTGTATTTCGGAAACGAAGTCGTTGTTACCTGCATTGACAGCAGGAGAACAGGGAGAAAGTGTGAAGTCGTTGTTTAGGGTGTCTTTGAACAGTGCTGATGTATTGAATAGGAGGTTTTCGCAGTTTGGGAGATTGTCACACTCATGATTACTGCATACAATTTCATCACAGTTATCCACATCGAACATCGTGTCATATAGATAGTATCTTGGAGCATATCCTGTAATAATATTGCCTTGAACAGCCTTATTCTGATTAAAGATTGAATTTCTGATCTGAATAGTTTGATCAGTAAGTCGTCCACTGGTATTGCTTGACCTAATCGCTCCTCCAGTCCGGTCTGATCGATTTGAAAAGAAAGTACTGTTTATGATTCCAATATTAATTATTCTTGTACTGACCTGCACACTAATTGCTCCTCCTTCATGCAAGGCGTAGTTTCTAGCAAATAAACAGTTTTCAATTTCCAAATCATATCCTTTATGATCTATTGCTCCTCCACTTTTTGCTTTATTCCCTATGAAGTTTGTTCTTGTAAAACTAAGTGTTCCATTGATAGAATCCTGTGAACTGCCTTCCATAAATATTGCTCCTCCAACACCTTGTAAATTATAATCTGTTAGATTCGTATTTGTATTTTGATCTATAAAGTTACAGTCACTAATTTCTATATCTATTGATTTCTCATCGGATAAAAAATATAAAGCTCCTGCGAGATTTGTACCTATATTTTTTATGAAATCACAGTTAGCTATACCAATCTTACTTTTGCTCGCAAAAATATCGAAACGACCTACACCTGCTATTAGAGCTTCATTTCTTTCAAACTTCGAAGAGAGTATTTTGATGTCCACACCAGTATTTGCTGTGGTAGAGTGAATACACGATCCTATTTCTGCAGAGTTATTTGTAAAAAAGGAGCTGTTTATTTCAAAAGATTGACCTGTACGATTACTATTATCAAAGAACGTAATCACTCCACCGACCGGAGCAAAATTGTTGGAGAAGAAACAATTTTTCACTGAAATTTTCTGAAAATCATTCAAATAAATCGCCCCACTTCTAGCAGCGGCTTCATTGTTTCTAAATTCACAATTATTAAGTACCAATTCCCCTAAGTCGTCTTTGCTTTCAGTATCCACAAACAAACCTCCACCATTTTTCTTCGCTCTTGTAGCTGAACTATTCGGGTTATCATTATTAGCATTTCCTTTTTCAATAGTCAAATCATTTAGAGAAACTGAAGTAGCTAAACTTTCAATTCGGGCAACAGTGTAAGAGTTGTCCTCATCATTATCTAGCTCTCCTATATCACCACTTAGAGTAGTTAGATTGGTTGCTAGATTACGGTCTGCAAGTTGAGCTTCTGTCCCATTAAATCCGCCATAAAGATGAAGTCCTGTGGAAATAGTAAAAGAGGCATCTCTATTATTGTTGGTGGCAGGATAATATGTCCCTTTTGCAATCCAAATAGTATCTTGAACTTGCGCGTTTTGTAAGGCAGTATTCAAATTGATGTAGGCATTTTCCCAACTTGTTCCAGTGTTATTGCCTTGTGCATTTTGGTTGACGTAGATTCTATTTTGAGCCAATAGAAAAATAGGAAGGAAGATAATGGGAAGAATTACAATTCGCTTTTTCATAATAATGGATTGGTGTGATGAAGTTAGAACGAGCGATTTTATGGGATATTTTTAATAACAACTTTTTTCATATATAAAATAAATTATCAGCTAGACTG
Organism: Bacteroidota bacterium; assembly: GCA_039176995.1. Taxonomy (GTDB): domain Bacteria; phylum Bacteroidota; class Bacteroidia; order Chitinophagales; family Saprospiraceae; genus JAAUTG01. The sequence continues at coordinate 10,590 of JBCDFY010000029.1, read as the reverse complement.
GTACGCTTCCACATACTGCTTCGCAATGCTTTCCGCAGAAAAATCCTGATAAATCTGCGCTGTTGCTTTTGCTCTAATGTTTGCTAAGGCTTCTTTTTGTTCAAAAATATCTTTCAAATACTCCCGAATTTTAAACACTTCCAACGGACAAATCCAACCCAATTGCTGTGCTTGCACATAATCACTCAAACCCACTCGATCAGAGAGCAAAACGGGCGTCCCAACTGCCAAAGATTCAATGACTACCATTGCAAAATTTTCGTTGTGCGAAGTCAAAGTAAATAAATCGGCATTGGCTAGCAATTGATATTTGGGTTCATCATTAATCCAGCCGACCCATTCTATTTTTTGAGCAATGTTGAAGTCTTGAGCGAGTTGTTTTAGTTGTTCAACATAATCCGCTTCTCCATCACCTGCAATTCGCAATCGAAAGTCAAAATCCACTTGAGATAGCGCTTCAAAAAGCAGTTCTAAACCTTTTTTGTGGTGAATACGAGAAAGAAAGACTAAAGTAAATACTTGATTATCAGCTTGTTTCTTTTGATAGTTCTTTCGCTCTGGCAATTCTACAATATTTGGAACTAACACATATTTCCAATCCGAAATCATCTCCAAGCCCTCTTCCGCCTCTTGCTTTGCGGTGGCATGAAGTATGCTTTTACTCAATAAAAAACGTCCCAGTAAGCGATGAAAAATACCCTTTGTTCCGCCGCTTTCATTTTCTAAACTGTAACTACTCAACATTCCATGCGGCGAAAAAAATGGGCGAACACCGCGCAGCCAACAAATTAAAAGCGCGGGAATCGTCACCAAATTCCACCAAGAATGCAAATGGACGGTATCGTATTTTTTGATTTTCCAGAAAAGATTCCAAAGTAAAGCAGGAGAGAAATGAGTATGATCTTTCGTCCAACGTGGGAAGTATTGTACTTGCACGCCATCTACCGTCTTACTTCCTTTTGGCAGTTCCGAATTTCCATTTGCTGTTGTCGTAAAAATCTGAATGTGATGCCCCAAAGATGCTTGACTTTCCGCCAATATAGAAATCGCAGTAATCGTGCCGCCATAGATATAGGCAGGTTTGTAGGAAGGAACGATGTGTAGAACGGTAGACGGTGGACGATAGACGGTGGACGGCATTTAGCTTGTTTGAATTTGTTTGAAATAGTTTGATAGTTGTTTGAAGGCTTCGCCGTTTGGGGTTATTTAATATGGTTTGGTAATCTTGATCGTCTCGGTCTGTGACCGAGATGTTATGTGCTCACCGCTCTCAATGCTCTGTACAACGATTTTGTTTGATGAGCGTATCGTATCGCGGTTACAAACCGCGACAATCAAGATTGTAAATTATAATACATAAGGAAGGTTGTGTGTCGAAATCCTTTCACTAAATGGCGAAAAAATGGTATCTTCCGCTAAATCTACTTTTCCCTTTCTAAGTGCATAGATTTGAAACTTATCCTCAAATCCATTTTTTCCCTCTTCATCATAAATTACAATTTGACCAAACGATTCTTGACCTACAATTTTTGATAATGCCTTAAGTAATGATACAAAATGTTGTTCTTTGCTATAATGATTTCGACAAGTCGAAAAATGTATAATCAATTGCCCATTCAAATTACCCGTAAAGAATGATGTGAAATTTCTTTCTTTTTCTACAGCTAATATTTGCGAAAGCTTATGATCTTCTTCAGTACTCATGGTATGCCTCATAATGACAGCCCAGCCAGTTAAGTAAACCATATTTGTTAAATTATTTACATCCCGCTCCGTATTTTCTAACAGCGAAGTGACTCTGATCGTCTCGGTCTATTACCGAGATGCTATATGCTCACCGCTCTTGATGCTCTGTACAATTTTCACTGTGTTTGACGAGCGTATGGCGTATAATCCAATACGATCCGTGTTCGACTTTCAAATTTCCGCTTTCAAATTTCCGCTTTCAATTAAACGGACGTTTTCTACAATCTGCCGATGATAATTCGCCCAGGTATATTGCTGCGCGATTACAGTGGCTTGTCTTCCAAGACGTTCGATTTCGCTCCGATCTTCCACAAAGTGCAAAATTTTGGCTTTCAAGGCTTCTACATCATTGATTGGAATCACAAATCCACCACCTTGCTTCACCGCATCTTTCGCACCTGTATGTTCCGTCACAATTGCAGGTGTTCCGCACGCCATGGCTTCCACCACGGTCTGCGCCCAACTATCCAAATAAGAAGGAAAAATAAAAACATCTGCTTGCTGATAATAGCGCACCAATTCTTCGTGATGCAGAAATGGAACATAGGTATAACTGCCTTCGTATTGCTCCATTTGATCGGCGGCATCTGCCATTGGTCCAACCAAAACTAACTCTACATTGGGTAATTTCAACTCATGGAAAGCACGCAGCAAAATATCTAAGCCTTTTCGATAAGTCATGGTACCGACGAAGAGAAATTGGATTTTTTTATTGATGTTCCATTGTTTTTTGGGAGCAAACAATTCGGGGTTGATACCTAGATTGGCAGTGAAGACGCGCTCTGCTGGAATGCCTTGCTCGATCATTGTATCTCTAGCGAAACTAGACAACGTGAATACATAATCTGTATGACTCAATGCTTCTTCTTTCAACGCATTCATATAGCGCATACTTTCGCGCGTCATTCCCTTTTCTAAGGGCACAATATCGTTAATATCAGCGATGGTATTATGATGAACTTGTGCGAGGTCGAGAACGGTAATCTTTTCTTGTTTCTTGGCAGTTTGGAAAGTGTGTAAATTGGCGTTTTCGTAGCTTAACGCAATATCATAGTCTTCTTGGCTCATCGCTTTCGCAACCGCTTGGTCAAATCGCTTAAAGGACTTTTTGATTTTGCTTTCAATGTCGCTCGTAAAAAGTTTATGATAAGCCAGCAAACTTGGAAAATGGCGAATGCGATCCGCAGGAATGGTAGGAAAGTGACGCTTGCGTAATTCACCTTTGAATTTGTTGGGCAGAATGGAGTTTAGCGTTGTTGTTTTATTGGACGCCAATAGCGTATAAAAGCGTTGAAGGTAGCCTTCTTGATGCAGCGCAATGAGCAAATCATTGCAATATTGCTTGTTGGGTTGTGAGACGATTACCTTCATGTGGCGTGCAGTAGTTTTTCTTGTTTTCGCAAAAAGTAGGCTTTGTCTACCATACAAAATCCAAGTATGAAGTAGATCATATTGGGGATGTTGAAACAAAGATTGAAATAGAAGGTGACGATGAAGAGAAAGGGGATCAAATAGATTTTGGGCAAATGCGAATACCAGTAGAGCAACGCAAACATCAATACCCTTAGGAAGAAGAGGACGAATCCACCTTCTACCAAAATTCGCTCTGCAATTTCTTCATAATAGCCATATTCCAATACAAAGTAGGACTTCCCTAAAATACTATTCACACCAGCATAAGTCGAACCCAAACCAACGCCAAATACTTTCTGCTCGCCTCTAAAACGAACCACTTCATCCAATACGCCATAAACACGCCGATCTTGATCGCCTTGCATTCCATTCGTTACGCGCTGGGCATAGTTATCCACAGCTACATTAACAAGATCAATGTTGCTATACACAAAAGGAGCAATGGCGAGTACCACAACGAAGGCAGCAATACCCACCGCACGCGAACTTTTTTGGAAAAAATCTTCAATGATTCCTGCAATAACAGGCATCGAAAAGATGATCAAAATGGAACGCGAACCTGACATCAATACGCCCAAAAAGCTCATAAAAATCAGAAAATAGCGCAGCAAAATATTCTTACGCATGACAGAAAGTGCCCACACAAAAAAGCCACAAAAAGAAAGAAAAGCGGTAAATCCACTGATGTAACTGAATGTCCCCGAAATCCGTACACGATCACCTACGAAGGCATTTGCGCCCGCTTCGTCGTCGATGTATTTATTGAGGAAGTGCGTATTGGGTAAATTGTATTGCAGCACGCCGAGTGCAAACTGAATGAGCAGCACAATGATCGCTAATTTTACGATCTTTTCGTAAGGAAAAACGTCTCGATTTTGATAATAAACAAAGCAGGTGAGCCAAATGCCAAAGTGAAGAATAAAGCCAATACCTCCATGGAAAAGCGTGGCATTTCTGGGGTTGAGGGCAAAGAGTGCAAGTATGATACCGTAAATTCCAATAATAATCCGCACATCGCCCGTCAAGTCTCTGCGATAAGCCAGAAGCACCGCGAAAAGCATTCCAATTTGCACCAAGAAAGTGAAAAAGTCCGTGATCGCACTTTCCAAAACCCACTTTCTCAACGCTCCATTGAAGGTCGTGTAAATCAAAATGAATGCAAGTAGCCAGTAATTGGTCTTAATTGCTTTTTCCAAAACTAAAGGTTTATCCCGTCGTCGTGATGAAAGTAAGTTTTTGTTTGAACCACTAAGGCACTTAGGAAAGTAAGTCTTACTACCCTTAGTGTCTTAGTGGTTAATAAATCAACGTGCCTCACTTTTTAACCACTTCGAATCAATTCTCCCGCGAAATAACAACTTTTTCCGATCTTAGTACCCCTTTGTCACTATGAATTTCGAGCAGATAAATTCCACTTGCCAAACTTTCCACATTCCACTTGACACTATTTGTGCTAGTTGCTTTCACTTCTTGCAAATGCACCATTTGTCCAAGTGCATTGTAAAGCTTCAAACTCATCGTTTGCTCAACAGGCATTTCCCACTGAATAGACAATTGCTGACTCGTTGGATTTGGGAAAATATCGAACTTCAATGTTGTAATATCCGCTACTTCCTCTGAACGATTTTCCACAAGAATTTCACCACTAGCATCTGCCTCTTCTTCGCTATCTTCTATTGCCTCAAGTTCTTGTGGAGCAGTAGTAGCCGTATTGGGATTGCTAGTTTCTTCAATCAAATGTGCTAAGCCGCTTGCAGTTACATTGATAAAAATGCTTTCTTGTTTACGGTCGCCAGTATTATCAAAAGCAACAGCCGTCAATTCGTGCTGACCAATAGATAAATTTTGCAATTCCGTATCTCTATCACTATTATTCGTTCCCGCACCCCATTCGTAAGGTGCGATACTTTCCTTACGGATGAAATCACCATCAATGTACAAGCGCACATTTCTAATGCTTCCATCAGGATCGGTCGCATCTACATGAACATACAAATCTGTCCCTTCTGGAAATTCATCGCCATCTTCGGGTTCTAAGAAAGTGATGACTGGAAGTGCGTTGCCACTAGAAGTGGTTACTTCAATTTGAATACTTTGCTCTGCTGTTGCGCCTTCATTGTCTGTGGCTACGGTGCGTAAAGTATGCGTTCCTGCTTGTAGATTCTCCAAAGCCTCATCACTGAATTCGCCATTGCCCCATTCGTAAGGATCGGTCGTTTCAGTGCGCACCAATTCATCATCAAAATATAAATCTACACTTGCAATACTACCATCTGAATCACTTGCTTCCACTTTCACATACAAGTCTGTACCTTCTTGAAAGCTCTGCCCATCCGTTGGACTCATGAAACTTACGGTCGGTGCCATATTGTTGCCACTAGAAACATTGATGGTAATTGTTTCCTCGGTTGTTGCACCATCATCGTCCATTGCTATGGTTTGCAAAGTATGCGTTCCTACCTGCAAATTTTCTAGTAATGGATCATTTGTTCCCCATTCGTAAGGTGCAGTATCATCATTGCTCACCAGTTGTCCATCAAAAAATAAATCTACGCCTACAACATCACCATCTGGGTCACTTGCATTTACGCTCACCATCAAATCTGTACCCTCTTCAAAACTCTGTCCATCCGTTGGCGAAGTGAAACTCACGACTGGCGGCATATTTTCATTTGCCGTTCCACCAACCGTAATCATAATGGTTTCCAGAGTATATTCTCCATCACTATCAATTCCTGCCGCTTCCAAGAGATATTCTCCTTCTTGCAAATTCGATAATTCACTGTCTTCTCCTGCACCGTCCCATTCATAAGGTGCATCAAAATCACGGCGCAGCAAATCGCCCTCTAAATATAAATGCACTCTTCTGATAAATCCATCAGGGTCATCTGCGGATACTTGTACCAGCAAATCCGTTCCGACAGGGAAGTTATCACCATGTCGTGGTGTGATGAAAGCAACATTCGGTAAAATATTAGTTCCAGCTTCCACGACAGTAATTTGAATACTCGTTTGTGCTGTTCCATTCGCATCATCCGTAACGGTTGCTTGTAGCGTATACATTCCTGGATCTAAATCATTCAGCAAAGGCTCGTTTTCCCACTCATAAGGAGCTTCTGTATCTTCGCTGACCAATTGCCCATCAAAATAGAGCTTCACACTCGCTACTGTTCCATCACTATCCGAGGCATTCACTCGAACCGTCAAATCTTCACCTTCTGGAAATTGATCGCCATCTTCTGGTGTTACAAAACTTACTTCTGGTAGCGCATTCATTGCCATAGAAGTTACGGTAATACTGATTGTAGTTTCACTTGCTGCACCTGCATCATCCATCGCTACGGTGCGCAAAGTATGCGTGCCAACGGTTAGATTTTGAAGCATAGGGTCATTGCCATTCGTTCCCCATTCGTAAGGCGCTTCAGTAATGTCGCGGACAGAAACGCCATCGAAATAAAGCATCACTTTTGTGATTGTTCCGTCTGGATCATTTGCATTTACACGAACGGTCAAATCATCGCCTTCTGTGAAAATATCTCCATCTTGAGGTGTATCGAAACTCACCACAGGGTCTTGATTTCCTGAATTGGTTGCTTCGATCATGATTTCGATGCTTGTACTTTCAATATTATCTAAATTGTCAGTAGCGGTTGCTTCCAAGGTGTAAATTCCTGGAGACATATTACCTAATTCAGGATCGTTTGTTGCATTCCAAATGTAAGGAGGATTGGTCAAGGTACTCAATGGATCGCCATTCATGGTCATCGCGACTTGCGTGATTGTTCCATCGGCATCGCTGGCGGCTACTTGAACCGTCACGTCTGAACCTTCTGGGTAAGAAGCCATGTCCATTGGCGTAGTAAAGCTAATCTCAATGCCTGTTTGTGCATTACAATCATTCGCTGCCCAACACAGAGCTGCATCAAACAGTGCCCAACCATTGTTGTTGAAATCTCTCGCTCCTTGATCGCGCATAAATAGACCAACACGTCTTCCTGCTGCTACACTCCCAACCATTTGTGCGCCTGTTTCGTAGCCAAATACATTTTTTCTAGCGGAATCATTTAGTTGTGTCGCTATCGTAATGGCTTCGCTGCTAGGAACACCAAAGTAGAAGGTTTTTGGTTTATTCATCACAACTTGTGTACCAGCTTCTAATCCACCTGCTAATGGATGATCTTCATTTTCGATTATCATAGAGGTTTGGCTACCCTGTCCACCATAATCTTGATAAGTAGTTGGTCCAGTCCAATCCATATCCGAAAAAATACTCACTTCCCAAGTGATTACCCCTGCTTCCACTTCCTTGAACGTATCGCCGACTTTTCCTGGACTCACTGTACTAGAGACTACAACAATCGTTTGATCGTCTGCGTCGCTCGCCGCGGCATCATCATCACTAATCATGGTCAACTCATAACCTAGCATCTCAATTCTATCTTTAATTTCTTCGTCAGAAGTGTTCAATGAATTAGGATCATCCACTACAAAAAGACAAGTCAACGGATCGTTATTTCCGCCACCTGAATTTTGTGGATCTAAAATGAATTGAAATTGATCTATGGTTTTGTTTTCTGCCCAATCCACTGCGACTAAGCGAACTTCAATTGGTGTAATCAGTGAACCAACTGGTGGAATACCCGAGAATTGTCTCAATAGATCATCAAATTCTAGCCACTCTGGTAAATCATCACCATTGGCTAAAGTAGCTTCATAGACCATATCATCATCAGGGTCATCAGTAAAGGTATTTGCTTCAAAAGTGAACGTAAACAAACGATCTTCGCGGATAACTTGATCTTCGATTGGATTCAACAAAACTGGCGCATTGTTTGGATTGGGTAGCGTTCCACTAGCATGATTTACACTCACTTCCCACAATTCGTATCGCTTGTCCAATTGATCTACAATATCTTGATAAGACCCTGCTACATCACTCAATTCCACTGGATCGTCTTCTAGGTTGAACAAAAACCATTGCCCATTTGCAGATTCGGAAACTGCTTTCCAATCGCCGTGTCGCACAGCGCGATTTCCTTTATACTCAAAGAAAATCTCCCACTGCTCTACGTCGCTTACATCATCCATGTTTTGCTTAAAACTTCGACCACTCATCTCTTTGATGACGTTACCATCGTAAGTAGAAGGGTAAGAACTATTGGTCATCTCCAAAAGCGTCGGCATCAAATCTTTGACGTGCGCAATCTGATTGGTGAATACACCACCAGTTGGAACACTAATGCTCGCAGGATGATGAATGATACAAGGTGTCACGATACCACCTTCGTAAGTGTCGTTTTTATGTTGGCGAAAAGGCGTATTAGACACATTTGACCAAGGTTGTAAGTAGGCAACATAAGAACCTTTTTCTCCAATCTCTTTACTGTCATCGTGTAATTTTCTGCCCTCCACACTTTCTTTTGAGCCACCATTATCTGATAAGAAAACAATGATGGTATTGTTAAACTTCCCATTGGTTTTTAAATGATCCATAACGCGCCCGATGTTCTGATCCATACGATCTACCATGCCCGCATACACTTGCATTCGGCGCTCATAATCTGCTTTGTCTACACTGCTAAGATTGCTCCATTTTATATTGTGGTCTCTGGGAGAAACTTCTGCGTTCTCATTCAAAATGCCCAAAGTTTTCATTGCTCCGAAACGATCCGTCCGAATGGCTTCAAAGCCTTGATCGTATGCTCCGTCGTATTTATCTACATCCGACTCATGCGCATGAAGTGGCCAGTGGGGCGCCGTAAAAGAAAGATAGAGGAAAAATGGGTTGTTGTTTTGCGTTTGGAAGTGTTCCTCCAAAAATTCGATAGCATAATCGCTGGTAGCATCGGTCATAAAGAATTCGCCTGGCGCGTAAGGATTATTTGGGTCGTCGGTGTCATCTGGATCCCAGAGTTGGTCATCCAATACCATTTTTCGATCTGATTTTTGGTTGGGATTTTCATCTTTGCTAATGATTTCGTAATAACTACTCGCTCCACTAATCAGTCCCCAACAGCGATCGAAGCCACGGTCACGTGGCCAGTGCCCTTGATCTTCACCAATATGCCATTTCCCAGAAAGATAGGTACCATAGCCATTGGTTTTGAAAGCCTCCGCCATCGTCACTACATTATCGGGCAGGTATCCCAAAAAAGCAGGCGATTGATTGCCTCCAGCATTAGACAAATCTTCCATTCCAGCTTCATGCGAGTATTGTCCAGTGAGCAAAGAAGCGCGCGTTGGACTACATTTGGTGGTATTGTAAAAGCGATTGAAGCGGATTCCATTTTCTGCGAGTTCCATTAGGTTAGGCGTCATGATTTCTCCTCCATAAGGTTCGATATCGGAGAAGCCCATATCATCCGCCAGAATGACGATGACGTTGGGTTTGTTTTGTGCTTGCACGGCAGCCGCCAATAGCAAACATAGCAGAAAGTGGAATACTTTAGATTGGTTGTGTAGTGTTCTTTTCATGAGCTATTTATGTCACTTGTTTTTTCGTAAAATTTGAAGGTTATTGGTTTATCAGCTGTTCGTAGTATTTTGAACCACAAAGGAACAAAGGGCACAAAAGGTTGATGATCAAAGGGCTATATTTTTATTTTGCTTTTTGGCGCGCCTTATGGCGCGCAGAGTTTTTTTGAAGAGTGCTTCATTATTGGGCGTCCCACCCAATAATGAAGCACTCTTCTCAGTATTTTTCGCCGCGAAGCGGCGGTTTCTTTAGGTCGAAAAGTATCAAAATTCTTAAATTTTGATGCTTTTCGACCTAGAAAAACCTCTAGCAGAAAGTTTTTTCCCGATAGCTATCGGGATGAAAAAGACTTTCTGCGATTTCTGGAAACGAAATCTTGAATTCTCAAATCAAGTTTCCTTGAGTCCATAAAATTCAAATTGTGCTTAGATAGTTCGTTCTTTTTCTTTTGTTCCTGAGCAGGAGAAAAAGAACGTTTTGTAGAAGTGAGACGAATCGCTTTACCATGGTGTCTTTGTACCGTTGCGATTTAGACGGAATGTACTGATTGCTAAGTGTATATTAATTACGCTTATCTAAAATGTGTTACTTGTGTCTTCTTCTTAATTTATTACCATCAAACCACGTCGTACAAATCTACAATTTTTAATCTACATACGATAGAAATTGTAGCAGAGATACATATTAGCAATGATAATTTAAGACTTTTTATATGTTATTGCAGCTAGAAGACACGGAGAAACGTATTATTTTTATTTTTTATGTGTTGGAGAGAATATTTTGCATTCAGTAGGGTACACATTTCTTAGAATTCGTGGAGTCGCGTCCAAAAAATCTTTTAAGGAGAATTTTTTGGACGCTCCGAGAGGTTCTTGAGGGCGAAAAGCATCAAAATTTGACAAATTTTGATGCTTTTCGCCCTTAAAAACCCTCCAGCAGAAAGTTTTTCACCTTTG
>JBCDFY010000028.1:0-42126 GCA_039176995.1 Bacteroidota bacterium | reverse complement strand
ACTATTTAAAAAGAAAACATCTCTTAGAGCATCTTACTTATTTTAGCAGCGAAAAGTAATTTATTACAAGAAGTTCCTATCGAATCAGATTCTTCAAATGCTCTAATATTTTGTTCGTTGCTCCCTCATTTGCTTGCAAATAGTTCTTTACTTTCTTTGAAGCTGCTTGGTAAATAAGTTTCTCTTGTAAAGCCTCGAAGGATTGCTCAAAGCCTCCTTGATTCTTCACCACAAAAGCTCCTTGCTGTTCTATTAACTGCACCGCTTCTTCAAACTTCTCATATTTCAGTCCAAACAAGATCGGTAAACCAAAAGCAGCAGGTTCTAAAGTATTATGAATGCCTGCACCAAAACCACCACCGATATATGCTACTTTACCATGCTGATAGAGCTGCGAGAGCAAACCGATATTATCAATAATCAAAACTTTGGTAGCAGCACTAGCTTGAAACTGGCTATATCGTTGATGTGGAACTTGTAGTTGTGCTTCGAGCTGTTGAAGATGACTTTCCGAAATATCGTGTGGCGCAAAAATATACCTCCAATTACTTTGGTCGTGATTAATGTAAGGACATAAAATTGCTTCATCAGGTGGCCAAGTGCTGCCACAAATTAAAAGTGAAAAATTGGCTTTGAATTGTTCGATTTTTGGAAAGGAACGAGCTGTTTTTGCAATCTGAAGAACGCGATCAATTCGAGTGTCTCCAACGACCTCAAAATGTTGTATATCAATTTGTAGTAGTAGATTGGCGGAGCTTTCATTTTGCACAAAAATAAATTGAAAGCAATGTAAAATAGATTGAAAAAACTTACCGTAAAAAGGAGAGAAAAAAGGTTGTTTGGAATGAAAAATTGCGGAAATTAAATAGGTAGGAATGTCTTGCCTTTTGAGTTCGTGTAAATAGTGATACCAGAATTCATATTTCACAAAAATGGCGAAATCAGGCTGGACGACCTCTAGAAAACGTCGTGCATTTTTTCTGGTATCCGATGGCAAATAGAATACATAATCTGCTTGCTCGTAGTTTTTTCGGATTTCATAGCCAGAAGGCGAGAAAAAGGTGAGTAGAATTTTTAAATCTGCTTGTTGCTCCTTCAACTTTTCAATAATCGGACGTCCTTGCTCAAACTCTCCTAAGGAAGCACAATGCATCCAAAGCAAGCGATCTTCTTTGTTAATTTTTTGCTCTAGCTCTTGAAAAATATCCTTTCGTCCCGCAATCCATAGTTCTGCTTTTTCATTAAAAAATGAGGTAAGCCAAATGAGGAAATGATAGGTATAGATGGTGATGGAATAGAGTAATTGCATAAGAGGCTAAAGTACTTGATGAGTGTATTACATCGCGGCTATGAACCACGAAGACACTAAGTTCAGCAAGATTACTAAATAATCAAAAGTATAATTTTTCATCAGAATTATATACTGTCAGATAAGGCACAGTCAAGAATCCCTCTTTCTTTAATTTTTCTCTTATTTCTAACAAAATTGCTTCGTCAATCCCGAAGTCTTCTAGCATATACTTTTTCCACATTCTATTGCTTAGATCATTTGGGTAGAGATGAAATTCATCTATAATTTGCCTTACGACATCATCTTCTTTTAGAATATGATTTCTGTAATACTCATAAAGATCAATACCTAAAAACACCCAGAAGAAAGGCAATACAATGTAAAGAGCATATGAATTCTTACTGATCACATTAATTAAATATTCTATTTCTTCTCTGTCAATTAAACAAAGCCAATCTTTTTTTCGTGAAAACAAGATGCGTTTGAAGCCGTAATGGTCAATATTCAATTCTAATAAGGTAATTATTTCCTTAGTGGTTGCTCTTTGCTCTTTTTTGTTCACGCATTAATGTTTTTAGAAAAGACCAAACACAGCCTACAAGAAAATCTGTTCAATCAGCTAAATCCGTGCCAAAAAAATCTGTCTCTAATCTATCAAATTCTTCTAATCTGCGTCTCCATCCTACTCTTTCCCCTCCAAGCCTAACTTCCTCCCTTCCTCCAACATCAACGCATAAGCTGCCTCATATTCATTTGGAATATCACCTTCCAAAATCGCTTCTCGAATCGCGTTTTTGATAATCCCAACTTGCTGCGAAGGAGAAATCCCAAAAGTATTCATAATGGTTTCTCCAGTAATCGGAGGTTGCCAATTGCGCAGATGATCTTTCTCTTCTACTTCCTTCAATCGCTGCCGAATGACCTGCATATTTTTGAAGTATTGCTTCACTTTTTTTTCATTACGTGAAGTAATATCCGCCTCGCAAAGCAACATTAGATCATCAATATCATCGCCCGCATCAAACAACAGACGCCTAATCCCTGAATCGGTCGCTTCACCTTTAGTCAAATTAATGGGACGCATATGTAAGCCCACTACTTTCTGCACATACTTCATTTTTTGGTCTTGCGGCAGACGCAATCGCTTAAAAATGCGTGGCACCATCGCCGCACCAACGGCTTCGTGTCCATGGAACGTCCAACCCGCTTCGGGATGAAAACGCTTGGTTGGGGCTTTGGCAATATCGTGGAGCAAAGCGCTCCAGCGCAACCATAAGTCATTGGTTTTCAAGGCAGCATTGTCCAAAACTTTCAGCGTATGGTAGAAATTATCTTTGTGTCCAATACCATTTTTGATTTCTACGCCTTTAAGTGCCAGCAACTCAGGCAAGATGTATTTTAGTAAACCAACTTCCATCAGCAATTTGAAGCCAATAGAAGGTTTGGGCGATAACATAATTTTATTCAACTCCGTAGAAATCCGCTCTTTGGAAATGATTTTGATGCGGTCGCGGGTTTTTTTGATGCCGTCTAGCGTATGTTTGTCAATGCTAAAGTTAAGTTGGGTAGCAAAGCGGACGGCACGCATCATCCGCAGTGGATCGTCGGAAAAGGTACGACGCGGTTCTAGAGGTGTTTTGATGAGCTTTTGCTCCAAATGTTCCAAGCCTTCGAAGGGATCAATGATGGTACCGAAGTCTGCTTGATTCAAAGAAGCTGCTAAAGCATTAATGGTAAAATCTCTACGGTTTTGGTCGTCTTCCAATGTTCCAGATTCTACTGCTGGCTTACGCGAATCATGGCGATAGGACTCTTTTCTCGCACCTACGAATTCGATCTCTAGATCCCGATAGCGCAACATCGCTGTTCCGAATCGCTTGTAGACCACCACTCTCGGAATCGGTCGTAACTTAAATGCCAAGTGCTGCGCCAATTCAATTCCACTCCCTACACAAACGATGTCCATGTCCTTAGAAGGTCTCGCCAGCAAACGGTCGCGTACATAGCCGCCTACGACATAAGCAGGATAGCCCAACTCTTGCGCTGATTCGCTAATTAAGTCAAATATTTTTCGTTCGTGTTTTTTTATGTTGAAGACCAAGTACTAAATTTTTTACTCACGCCAAGGCGCAAAGGGGAAAATTATTCTATTTGCTCATATTCTGATATTGTAAACAAGCATCAATATCCTTTTTTTCAATAAAAGGAAAATCTTCTAAAATTTCTTTTGTAGTCATTCCACCCGCCAATAATTCTAGCATATTTGCTACAGTAAATCGCATATTGCGAATAGTAGGCTTACCACCACAAACTATTGGATTCATGGTAATTATATCATGCATATGACTAACTATTTTCTTATTAAGAGTTGACCTCAAAAAGGTGGAGCGATCAAACGACTTTCAAACCAAACTCGAACAACGTCAAACCACCAACAAATTCGCCTCCGCATAATGTTCCTCCACCTGATCCAAAATCTCAAAAATAATATTAGGATCGTATTCCGTCACCATTTTTTGGCGATACTGCTTGATGTTTCTGTATCCGCGGAAATAGTTGGTATAATGACGACGCATTTCGACCACGCCTAATCGTTCGCCTTTCCATTCAATAGAGTGCTGCAAATGTTGCTTGCAGGCAGCGACGCGTTCATGGATAGTAGGTTTGGGAAGCGTTTCGCCTGTGGCAAAGAAATGCTTGATTTCTCTGAAAATCCAAGGATTACCAATGCTCGCTCGACCGATCATAATACCATCTACGCCATAGCGATTGCGGTATTCTAAGGCTTTTTGTGGACTATCAATATCACCATTTCCAAAGATTGGAATGTGGACGCGTGGATTTTCTTTGATTTTTCCAATCAGCGTCCAATCGGCTTCGCCTTTGTACATTTGCTTACGCGTGCGACCATGAATGGATAATGCTTTAATGCCCACATCCTGCAAACGCTCCGCAATTTCTTCGATATACATCGTTTTTTCATCCCAACCCAAACGCGTTTTTACCGTTACCGGCAAGTTGGTAGATTTTACGACGGCATCGGTCAATTTGACCATACGATCAATGTCCTGCAAGATGCCCGCACCTGCCATTTTGCAAACGACTTTTTTTACAGGGCACCCATAATTGATGTCTAAAACTTCTGGTTTTGCTTCTTCCACAATCTCCGCTGCGCGCATCATCGAATCCAATTCTGCCCCAAAAATTTGTATTCCAATCGGACGCTCTTCCTCATAAATATCTAGCTTCTGCACACTCTTGTCCGCATCTCGAATCAAACCTTCGACCGAAATAAATTCTGTGTACATCATATCGCAACCTTGCTCTTTGCATAAGGCACGAAAGGGTGGGTCACTCACATCTTCCATTGGTGCTAATAGCAATGGAAATTCTCCTAAATTTATGTTTCCTATCTTCGTCATAACTAAATAGTCTATTGATCTTTTTGATTAAGACCAACAAAGGTAACGCTTTCTGCTTTTATTGGTTGATTCTCCTTAGTATTTAGAACGTCATAGAATCATTAGTGGTTATTCACAAAAAAAATTGTGAGTCTGAATTGATATACTGAAAACCAATCAATTAGCATTTACAAATATTGTTTGTAAATAAGGTCCATTGAAAGCACAAAGAAAAATAAATTTTTCTTTGTGCTTTCAATGAGTCCCTCGGACAGCGAGAGATATTTTTATGCAATAAAAATTTGTCCGTTTAATTTAAAGGGCACTAAAATTCTCAGAATGCGTTTTAAGATACTAAAATCAGAAAACTTTATCACATGATACAATACGCCTCCGATTTACATCTAGAGTTCCCTGCCAATTGGCGATGGCTGCAAAAATTTCCGATTGTGCCCGTTGGGAAAGTCCTTCTCCTAGCAGGCGACACGCATCATTTGAAGAAATCAATGGCGCGTCATACATTCTTCGATTGGGCAGCAGCAAATTTTGAGCAAGTTTTTTTGATTCCTGGGAATCATGAATTTTATGGAGGTTATGACGCTAAAACGGCAATGGAATTGGATTATGAATTTCAAATTCGTCCAAATGTGAACTTGGTGAACAACACGGTTCATTTTGTCGGAGGAGCAAGAGTTATTTTCACAACGCTTTGGTCGAAAGTTATTCGTCACGTTTTGCCCGTTTATCGCGGCATGAATGATTTTCGTTTGATTCGTTTTGATAATCAATCGCTTAGCATAGATCGATACAATGCACTTTTCGATTTTTCTTTTGACTTTTTGAAAACGGCTTTGACAACACCGTACGAAGGCAAAACTATAGTAGTAACGCATCATCTCCCCAGCGCACATTGCAACTTGACGAAATATCAAAACAGCATTATCAATGAAGGATTCTGTACTGATTTGACTGATTTTATCTTAGACTGCGATGCTGATTATTGGATTTATGGACATAGTCACGGCAATAAAAAAGCCTTTAAAATTGGCGAGACGCAGATGCTAACGAACCAATTGGGCTATGTCGAAATGGGAGAGCAAATGCAATTCGATGATCGTAGAATCATTGAATTGTAATTACTAAATCACACAGCATTTTACCAAAGATTCATAGTCAGGACGATCAGAGGCGACTTTGTGAATAAAGCTATCTTTAATCTGTCCATTCTGAATAGTGAAAACGCCTGGCATTTGAAAACCATCGCCGAGCTGTGTACCAATGAAATGTCCTTTAATAATGCCTGTTTGGAAGCCACGCACCCAAGATTTGAGTCCAAATAATTGCGTGAAAGAACCTTTGGTAAGTCCAAAGGTAACGTAATATTGACATTCTGGATCGCTGATGTGATCTATGCCTGCGAGGTCGTAGCGATTAAAATAGCGTTCTGCTAGTTTGTTTTCAGACATATGCACAAATATGATTTTTGTACCTGTCTCTTCTATAATATTGCGCCGTTTAGCAATATCTGCCAATGCTTCCCGACAAAAAGTGCATCCAAAATGGCGTAAGAAAACCAGTAGTACAGGTTGCTGTATGGATAAATCATACAATTTTTCTCCATGTTGCGTGACCATAGAACTCATGACCTCATTCATTGTCCCATCCACTAAAGATTCTATCGTATTCATATGCTTCTAATTTATCAGGATAGTACAATAGAATTTTCGTCATTTTGTTCACGAAAAACATATATTTCGACATTGTAAAGAACTTGGTTGATGATACGAAAAAAGGCTATATCAATACAAGATCAATGTAGCCTCGAAAATTTAAGTTACAGGGAATTTAGTGCTTGTAATCTTATTTCACGGTCAAAGGATACTTCTCCGTTGGATTCAATGGGCAGAAGAACTCATATTCTCCTGCTTCCAAAGTGATGATATTCGTCATAGAAGATTTCCCTTCTGCCACAGGTGCTTTTACATAGGCTTCTTTGATGTGGTTGGCTGCGTCGTATTTTCCTTTAGGAACCAATACGAAACCAACATTATGATCTACTCCTTCGTTTGCCACCTCAAATTGATATTGACCTGCTGATAGTGTCAAACCTTCGATGATAAACTTACCTGGTGTTTGAGATAAAGTTACTTGTCGCACGTCGTCCAAAACCGTTAAAGGATATTTTTCTGTCGGATTTAGTGGGCAAAAGAATTCATATTCTCCTGCTTCCAAAGTGATGATATTGGTCATAGAAGATTTCCCTTCTGCCACAGGTGCTTTTACATAAGCAGCTTTGATATGATCCGCCGCGTCGTATTTTCCTTTTGGTACTAATACAAAACCTAAGTTGTGATCTACGCCATCATTCGCAATTTCAAATTGATAGTCACCAGCCGCCAAAGTCAAGTTTTCAGTAGTAAATTTACCTGGCGTTTGTGTCAACTTTACTTGCTGAATCTGTGCGCTCAATTGAGCAGCAGCGAACAGTACAAAAGATAGGGCGAAACCTAGTACTTTATTCATCTTCATAATTTTATCGAATTTAAGTGATTTACTATTTTTTACTTTACCCTACTAAAATTAATTGTACACCTTTTCCGCCGCTTTGCGGCGAAAAAGGGATGGATTTGGAGGAGGAACACAATATTTTGCTAACAGCAAAATATTGTGTTCCTCCTCCAAACCTCCTTTGCGAGCCGCCGAAAGCGGCGAGCACACATGTATTTCAAAAATAGTAGTGTAGAGTAACTATTTTTTTATTTCGATGCAAAGATGAAGGCATTCGCAGGACGATTATAGGTCAATTCTTCCCCTTGCTAGGTCAATTTTTCCTTTCGGAACTGACTTGGACTGATTTTTTCGTGTTTTTTGAAAAATTTAGAGAAATGTCCGATGTCTTTGTAGCCCAAATCGTAGGTGATTTCCTCCACTGTTTTGTTAGAATAAAGTAGGAGGCGTTTGGCTTCTAGTAAAATGCGCTCTTGAATCATCATCAAAGGCGTTTTTTCTCCCACTTTTTTGAAGAGATTGGAAAGCGTTTTGGGGGATTTGAAGAGCAAGTCTGCATAGTCTTTCACTTGATGTTTTTCGCGAAAATGCTGCTCAACTAATAAATTGTATTGCCTGATAATGTCGAGTTGATTATTATTCATGTTTGGTTCTTGCAAGTCTTTTTTGAGCATTCTCGTTGAAATAATGAGCAATCTTTTGAGTAGAGAGCGAAGCATTTCGCCTTGCAAATGATCTTTGATGCTGAAGTCTTCTTTGAGAAACTGAAAGATGGAGGAAAATTGCTGCTTTTCGCGTTCTGATAAGTCAATCAGTTGCGGCTGCGCAGAGCCAAAAAATAGAAGTCCATTACAAGACACTTGCTCATCGTGCGATTGGATGCAGAAAAATTCCTTGTTAAAGACAAATGCTACCAAACCTCTCGAATTCATGTCAATTTCCATGACATTCAGAGGCGTACAAAAGATAACTTGATCTTTTTGGAGCGTTATTTCGTAGCCATCTACCAAAATATCTACATCTGTCTCCTTCGACCAAATGATTTTGTACAAACCTTTCTCATTGAACAAGGCCTGCGAAAGTTCACAAGTAAAATTCGTCAAAATGAAAAGGTCTTCGTCTTTTATAGTAGCATATTCTAATTTCATATATAACTTTGATTGCTTTTACCACGATAGGTATTTGAGTAACCACTTAGGCATTAAGGATAGTAATAGAGTAGTACATCTTAATCAAACTATTGTATTATAAGTTTTGGCTGTCGACTATTATGTAATCGGTTTATAATACCTACTCTCTTTCATTTTTGCCGCTCCTTACCTATCTTACTTTCTTAGTGGTTTATAATATTTTCCTATGTGATAAAAAATCGCAAATTTGAATGATAAAAACATTGCAGTTATGACAAAAGATCAATCTATAAAACCATTCCTTAGTCTTAGCGAAGACATTGCTGCTGCCAAAAGAAACAATCAACCCATCGTCGCGCTAGAATCTACTATTATTACTCATGGAATGCCTTATCCAAAAAACGTGGAGACCGCACTGAAAGTGGAAGCGACGGTGCGTGAAAATGGAGCAGTTCCAGCTACGATTGCTTTGATGAATGGACAAATCAAAGTAGGATTGAACCATGCGGAAATAGAAGAATTAGGCGCAGCAGGTTTGGCTGCAATAAAGGTGAGTCGCAGGGATATTCCTTTCGTTTTGCTGCAAAAAAAATATGGTGCAACAACGGTGGCGGCAACGATGATTGTTGCCAATTGGGCAGACATTCACATTTTCGCAACGGGTGGCATAGGCGGCGTACATCGCAATGCGGAAGTGAGTATGGACATTTCTGCGGATTTGCAAGAATTGGCAAATACCAGTGTAGCCGTCGTGAGTGCAGGTGCAAAATCCATCTTGGATTTGCGATTGACGTTAGAATATTTAGAAACTTTTGGCATTCCAGTCATTGGCTACCAAACCGAAGAGTTTCCAGCTTTTTATACGCGTGAAAGTGGCTTAAAAGTAGATTATCGAATGGATTCACCCAAGGAAATCGCCGCGGTTTTGAATCAAAAATGGCAGCTTGGCTTGCAAGGTGGTGTTTTGATTGCCAATCCAGTTCCCGAAGTTCATGCTTGCTCAAAACATTATATTGACAGCGTAATTGAAAAAGCACTGCAAGAAGCTGATGAACAGGGAATTAAGGGCAAGCAAGTCACTCCTTTTTTGCTTTCTCGAATTGAGCAACTGACGAAAGGGGAGAGCTTGGTTTCTAATATTGAATTGGTGTTGAATAATGCGCGTTTAGCGGCGAGGATTGCTAGGGAACTGTAGGAATTTTGATAGGCATCGGACGCTTTCAGAAGCGTCCGATGCCTTATGGTAAGAAAGGGATGATTGTTCGACTGATCACTCCCGAGAGTAAAGCCCAATCGTATTTCCATCTAAATCAGAAAACAAAGAGACATATCCAAATTCTCCAATCGACATTTTGGGTCTGATGACTTTACCACCGGCAGCTTCCACTCTTGCTTGTTCCGTCGTACAATCTTTTGAAGCGAAGTAGATGATCGTATTATTTCTGTTCGGACTTATATTTTTGTTCTCCACCAATGCCCCAGTGGTATTTTCTCCTTGTTCTTCAAATGGAAAAGTAGATTGCTTTCCCCATTCGGGTGGCAAATCGGTCAATTTAGTATCTAATACGGTTTCATAGAACCTCTTCGCATTTTCTAAATTGGAGACATGAATATCAAACCAACAAACAGGATTCAGATTCTTCATTATTATTCGATTTAAGATTTCTTGCAAAATTGCGATACAAAGATGCAGGGCGTCTCGAATCTAAAATTGTAAAAATGGGACAAGTTAAGATGTGCTATCAAAAAGCAAAGACATCTTTAAATCATCTCCGTAAAATTCCTTTGGAGAAAGTCCCGTAAATTCCTTGAAGTCTTTAATGAAATGCGATTGATCGTAGTACTCATGATCGTAGGCAAAATCGGTGAGCTTTGATTTTTGTTGATTTAGCAATGCTTTAAGCGTTGCTTGCAATCTGATGGTTTTTGATAGTTGTTTTGGACTGAGCCCAATTGTTGTTGAAAACTTACGAACCAGTTGTCTTCGGTGGATGTAATTTCTCTGAGAAAGTTCAGTAATTGAAAGTTGCCCCTTACTCTCCAGAATAGTATTGACGGTAGATTTCACAATATCGTCAATTATCTTAGCATCAGTGAGTCGTGCTGTCAAAAATTGCTCTGCAATGCTAATTCTTTCTTTGGTTGAATTTGCATTGAGGATATTTTGTTCCAATTCATCTCCTTCTTTCCCATAAAGTGTATTGAGAGAAACAGGTGTATTTTCCATTGCTTTGATTGGGAGAGTTGCAAAAGGCAAAAATCCGTTTGGATGAAAACGAATGACAAATGTTCCGGTATCTCCTTGTGGTTCAACGACGTATGGTCGGGTGAGTTGTCCAATCAAAAAGCATCTTGGCTGTAAAAAGCGACTACCATTTTCAGGATGATGCCAATACAAATTACCATAATGAAAAATTAACTTCATTGTGCCGTCAGGAACAATCGTATTTATCTGTGGAGTATCTTCCCTTGGAAAATCTAGCGTCCAATAGCACATCACGAAGTCCTTCAAGTCTTCGCTAGGTTCAAATATTTTCCCTTTCATGATTTTTCTATATAAGCAATCACTTCTAGTGCCATATTATTAAACAGTCATCACTTCTCACTTTTCAAGGTTCTAACATCAGCAATCAATTGATTAACAGAGTTCTTATTCAAGCCATTATAAATCCCTCTGATATGTCTGTTTTTGTCAATTAACACAAAGTTTTCGGTATGCAAAAATTCATCTTCCTCTTTCACTAATCCCAAACTTTCTTCAACAAAGTAATCTTTTCTACCCAAGTTGTAAATTTCTTGTTGAGTTCCTGTTGCCAAATGCCATTTATGAGACAATATACCTCTATCTTCTGCATATTGCTTTAGAATAGGAACAGAGTCTCTTTCGGGAGTTACGGAGTGCGATAGTAATAATATATCATCATCTTCTAAGAATTCATCTTGCAAGATCGTCATGTTTGCCGTCAATTTTGGGCAAATGCCAGGACAAACGGTGAAGAAAAAATCTACCACATAAATTTTGTCTTCAAATGTTTTTTCTGTGATGATATTCCCGTCCTGATTAATCAATTTGAAAGGTGAAATTCGGTGAAAGGAATCCAATACTGCGTCATTAGGGGTAAACCAATGAGGCGTAAAAGTGGCTTCCTGATAAAAAGGTAATGTGGCGACTCTACTGTCGTTGAGCGCTGGTTCATTACAAGCAAAAAAGCTAATCGTAACTAAAAAAAGAATGATTTTATTTGTCATATTTTACATTTTCATCTTCTAGTCCATAGCAAAGTGCTGCTTTTTTTAGACCAAAAATTCTACCGTTTCTTGCTTCATAATTGGCATACAATTCACCGTTTTTTCTAAATGCTTGTTGAATGCCTTCTTCTCTGCCCATTTTTAGATTTAATTTTTTATAAAGTTCACCCGTTGCATACCATTGCGTTTGTTCGCCGTGTGCCTTTCCTGATTGATAATTTAGATGAGCAATTAAGATATGATTCGAGTCTGCTGTCCACATTTTTTTCTCTTCATGTAGTTTGCCTTGATGATAGTTCGCCACCTCTTGCAATCGCCCATCAGGATACCATTTACTAGACTGATTTTGCTTTCTACCATTCAGGATACCTGTTTTTTCTTTGAGCGTACTGTCAGCGTGAAAACTTACCAGATAACCTGAATAGCGTTCATCATTCAATGACCAAAGAGACGTTTTATTATCATAGGTCAACAAAGATTTATGTACAACTTTATCTGGTATTTCCACTGCTATTTCAGTCGAATTAAGTGCAGGCAATTCCTTTGTTGCTCTACTTTCTGTACAGCTTACAATAAGTATACTCAATAGAATTAAGGTTACAGTAAATTTCATTTCTGTCTATTTAAATATTGCTTAAAGACTAAAATCAGCATTTATTAAGTCGCAATCAAAAAATCTTTCAAGGTGGATTTTTTGATTGCTTCAAAGGGTTGTTAAGGTTGAAAAGCATCAAAAATTGGAGATTTTTGATGCTTTTCAATCTTAAAATCCCCTTAGCAGAAAGTTATTCTCATCAGAAAAAAAACTTTCTGCGAATTTTGGAAACGAAAGTCATACTCAAATGGTAATCCAATTCTTTGAACATCGCTAAACGGGAATCAGAAGCAAATTCGAACAATTTATTACAAGTGAAAAGACCCATTACAATATCTGATTGGGAGAGCCCATAAAGTCGCCACCAAAAAGGACAATTAGATTTCCAAAATAGTATTCATTTACTATATGATAATGGTAAATTTCTTCTCCATTGCTATGCGGCGTTACTCCAAAATGACCACCAGATTCATCTAAGTCAGTTGGATAAGAACCGTCCATTTCCCTTCTTCCATAAATCAGAAATCCATCTGCCATAATCCCTACTAGTTTTTCATCATCATGAGAAAGCATAGTGTTTTCAGGAACATCCATTGATTCCGAATGATAATGATAACCAGATGGGCTGACATGGCCTCCCGCATAATCAAATGTTTCCGCAATTTCTTCTTCTAGTGGTCGATTTGATCCTTCTGAATCATTATAAATAGGCACTCCAGTCACAGAAATTCCAATTGGACCTAAGCCCGTAGTTGTGCTTTTCACAGCTAATCCTGGAGAGGAAGATACCGTTAACGAAAAACTTCTATCTCGCTGACTTCCGATACGCCCTGGTGTTTGCGCAACGGCAACCACGGGTTTGATGTATAAAGAGTCTGATTCTTGCCAGTAAGGAGTGGTGTGATTTGGAAAACCTTTTGAATCTATTGTGATTTGGTCATCATTAAATGAAACAGTGACTGAGTTAGGATTGAACTCATCAAATGCAGATAATGGCGTTGGTTTACCTGGCAATGTTTCCACGGGTTCATAAACTCTTCTGCCTTCTCCTTCCCCTCTAGGTGGTCGTTCTCCTCTGGGTGGTCGTTCGTCGCTATCTAAGTTTGCAATTTTTTCTGAATTTTCAGTATTTTCTTGATTGGTGGTATTGCTTTTTTGGTTGCAAGAAAATAAAACCAATAAGGACAATATGGCTAATGATAGTACATTGAATTTCATATTGACTGTACGTTTATGTTGAGTTACTACACTGTTTCAAAAGTTTGATGCAATTTTTAAGCAGAGGATTTTGAGTAAGAAAAACGGTTCTGAAGAAACTGTTTTTCTTCCTCAACACCCTATCCGCCGCCGTCGAAGACAGCGGCGAGTGTTTTTTTGAAGCTCGAAAAGCTAAGGCTTTTCTCGCTTCTCAAAATTTAAATAAACTTAGTATTGTACACTATCAAAAAATCCTATTTGGTGTTCCTTGTAAGTCTCCTCCAAAGAGGACGATTAAGTTTCCTAAATAAAACTCATTAATGATGTGGTAATGGTAAATTTCTTCGCCATTGCTATGCTGAGTTACTCCGAAATGACCACCAGACTCATCTAAATCAGTAGGATAAGTTCCGTCCATTTCTCTTCTGCCATAGATCAAAAAACCATCGGACATAATGCCTATTAATTTTTCATCATCGTGAGACAATACGGTATTTTCAGGAACATCGAATGACTCCAAGTGATAGTGATAACCAGATGATCCATTGTGCGCTCCAGCATAATCCATTGTTTCAGCAATCATTGCTTCTAAAGGTCTATTAGGACCTTCGGTATCATTAAAAATAGGAACACCTGAAACTGCAATGCCAATAGGACCTAATCCTGTTGCAGTACTGGTGGGTGCAAGTTCTGGTGCAGTAGGCACAGTAAGCGTGAAACTGCGATTGCCACCAATACGTCCTGGAGTCTGCGCAACTGCCACCACGGGTTCAATATATAGCGGATGTGTTTCTTCCCAATAAGGAGAGGTATGATTTGGCATTCCATTGGATTCGATGGTGATTTCGTCCCCATCAAATGATATAGTTACTGCATCGGGGTTGAATTCATCGAAGGCAGAAAGTGGAGTTAGGGCTGCTCCTGTATCGCTTGGGTCGGAATTGTCCGCTACGTATCCATTTGGTTGATCGCAGGATGATAGACTGACATCTGGGTTACCCAATCCATCACTATCAGAATCTTCATACCATAAGGACTCTACGCAGGCTTCCTCTTCCTTTTCACAAGCAGTGAATAGGAGCATGGATAATCCCAAAAAGATAAACAAAAGGGAAAAAACTGATTTCGTCATAATTGTATTTTTTTATGAATTTCCCTTTAGACCTACCAATTCTCAAAATCCTTCGCGAGGAGGTGTTTTTTTTTGCTTACTAGAAAGAATTCTATCAGTTATTCTATCTATAAGTAATTCAAAATCAATTAATTGATCCTTGTGTAATATTTTTTTTATTTCTTGAAGATGCTGATAAGTTATTTCTATTTTTTCCTTTTCTGCTTGTTGAAATTGACTCAATAAGCTATCGGCATCAATACCCTTGGAGGCGTCTACAAGACGCTCAAAATAAGGTTTAAGTAATTTTCCTTGTCGCTCATTGATGGCATTCATTTGTAATTTATGTTCATCCACCAATGCGTTAAAAGCAGTTGTCTGTTGCTCGTCTAAGCGCAATTTTTCGATTAGTTCAAATTGAAATTTCCTAGGAGGCGGGTGATGTCGGGGACGTGGTTTAGTCAATAAAAAAAAAGCTAAAAGAATCATATTTAAACTAACTAAACCTAAGATGATAGATATGTAAAATTTTTTTTGGCTCATCATTCGTAAATTTGATAGAAATTAATTATTGACTCCTCATAAGTATCCACAACTGCGACTTCTTCCTCGTTCATTTGGTTACTTTGGTTGTAGTAAATCAATGTTGCGGTATTAATCAGAAGAATGAAAGCTGCTGCGGCGGCGGCAAGCTTCCATTGGCGCAGTGAAACAATCTTTGCTTTTGAAAACGTAATTTGATTTTCAATTTTTGAAAACAGTTCTAGTCTCGGCTTAGCTCGTTGGCCGCCACTCATACTTTGGAAGACCTCTTCCATCCATTTTTCTTTTTCGTCACTCATTTTTCTTTTTTTGACAATTACTTTTTCGATTTCCTTCGGTGAGGATAAATTTTTTCTAATTCTGACCTCATGTTCTTTTTTGCCCGTTGCAATAAAGACTCAACTGCTTTCAGAGAAGTTTCCATAATATTGGCAACTTCCTGACGAGGAAGCTCTTCAATATAACTCAAAATAAAGGCTGTTTTTTGATTGTTTGGCAGAGCGTCCATGGCTTGGTAAAGTGCCGCTGCGTTTTCTTTATTTTCCAGTAAAACGCCAGGATGCTCAAAATCAATGGTTTGAGCATTGGTAAGGGAGTTTTTAAATAGAGTAAGTCTATTCTTTTTTTTCAAGTAATTGAGGGAAGTGTTGACCACAATTCGATAAATCCATGTATTTACGGAGGAATTTTCTTTAAAGGTCGCTGCACTTTTGTAGATTTTTATAAAAACATTTTGGGTGATTTCTTCTGCATCTTCCTCTTTTTTGGTGTAGCTCAAAGCAGTATTATAAATCTTTTCCGAGTATAGATTATACAAAGTGGCGAAGGCTTGTTCCTCCTTGTTTGAAATCGCTTGTATGAGATCGAAGTCGTTCTGCAATGAATTCTCATTTTAGGTGATTAGTTTTCAGACAAATGCTATACGCACTCAAAGCTAAGCGACTATATAGAAGCCTCCAAAATCATCCAATGAACGGTCATTTTATTTCAACAAAACTGTCGTGCTGCTCAATCGACCAAATTGTTGCATTGGGCAAAGTATCCATATAATATTTTGATAGATGGGTTCGCAAAATAGCGCGCTGATCTTCCATTTCTACGGGCAATTCCAACCAAAGCACAACTTGAACCTGATTCGGAAACTGTTCCAAAATCTGTGCTGCTTTCATCCAAAAGAGCCGATCAATTTGAAGTAAATACGTTTGAAAAGTAGGACTATTCAACAACTTAAAACGAGTGCGATACCACCATTTTCGATGCAAGTATCGACTGATGGCGCGTATGCCTTTTTGCGTTTCTTCTGCTTTTTCTTCCAAAATTTCTAACAGCAAGGGCGAGTCTCCTTCTAGCTTGTCCAAAGTTCGTAAGTTCTCTCTTTCTGAACGATTATTGAAATTCTTAACTTCCATCAAAAAGAGCTTCCCAGAAGGATGGATGCCTACAAAGTCGACCGCACTCATACCAACACCACTCATCGCTTGATAGAAAGGATGTTCATCGTATTTTCGGACTGTCCAGTTATCGTGGAAGTGAAATTGGAGGTTGCTTTCTGTGAAGATATATTGCTGCATTGCTACCTTTATACATCTAGAGTAGTAATTTAGTTTTACTGTCCACTTTTAAACACTTCATCGTTCAAATGCGAACAAAAATCTAAAGAAAAAATGGATTAAATAATTCATTATCAATTGGTTGTGAAAGTTGGCATAACTTTGGTACTACAAGGTAGTATCACTTATAAACATCAAGTATGTTCAAAAACTACATCAAAATCGCTTGGCGTCATTTGTTACGCAATAAAGTTTCTTCTACGATCAATGTGCTAGGTTTGGCACTTGCCATTGCTATCGCTATCTTAATTGGCTTGTACATACGACACGAAGCAAATTATGACAACTGGCTAGGAGAAACACAACAAACCTATCGCATCTATCGACATTGGACAGGCAGCGAAGGAGGTTGGGTTTTTACGCCTAAAGCATTGGCAGAGACACTGCGAGAAGAAGTGCCAGAAGTATTGAACGCAACAAAGATGATGGCAGATGAAGAGTTGTTGTTGAAGGTAAAAGGTAAGAAAATCTATGCAGAAAAAGCAGTCTGGGTGGATAGCAGTTTTTTTGCAACAGTTGCTTTACCTTTTTTATATGGCATGCCTGAAAATGCTTTTAAGAACCCTAACTCAATTGTACTCTCTGAAGAGTTGGCTTATAAGTTTTTTGGCAAGAATGATCCAATCGGTCAGAGCATTCAATTAGATGTAGCAGAGCAAAGAACCGTAACGGGCGTAGTCAAAAAAGCAGGAAATACGCATTTGGATAAGGATGCTTTCATAAGAGGCGATTTTACCTATTTTGGGGATTGGTTGAATAATAGTTTTGCAACTTATGTGAGCTTACCAATTGGTGGTAATGAAAAAATAGTGAGCGAAAAAATCACTTCCATTGTCAATCCAAGAATTCAAGAAGCCTTTGAAGCCAGCAGTTATGATTACGGAGAAGGAAATCATTCGGGTTGGAAATTGCAGCCTATCTCTGATATACATTTACACAGTCGAGATTTTACTTGGGCGCAGGTTGCCACTTCCGATGTTCAGCAGTTGTACATTCTTGGCGGAATCGCAGCCATTTTGCTTCTGATTGCCATTTTCAATTATATCAATTTGACTACTGCTCAATCCAGCTTGCGTGCTAAAGAAATTGGCGTGCGTAAAGTCTCTGGTGCATTCAAAAAACAACTCATAGGTCAATTTTTGACCGAATCCATTTTTCAAACTTTTTTGGCAATAGCGTTGGCAGTAGGCATTGCTGCACTACTTTTATCCAGTTTTCAAAATATTTTTCTAGTCGATTTGGCTTGGACTGCTTTGGATGGAAAAGTACTCGCCCTATTACTTTCTGGTGGACTATTGATTGGCCTAGTAGCTGGAATCTATCCAGCTTTCATTCTTTCTAAATTTCGACCCAAACGCATTTTTCAAACTTCCAAAGGCGAAAAAGGCTTCACTTTGCGTAAATTTTTAGTCGTTGCACAGTTTAGCGCAGTCGTCACGATGATGATCACGCTCGGCATCATGATGCAGCAAGTGGACTATATGCTAGAAGAAGACTTGGGTTTCAAAGGAGATCAAGTGCTTGTTGTACCAACCAACGATTTCAATACCGCCAATCGTTTGGAACAACTTCGTTCGGAAGTGCTTGCTGTACCTGGTATTCAAGAATTTGGACCTTCATCGGATGTGCCAGGAGATCAAATAACCGTCAATACGCTATTTATCAAAGGCGAAGAAAACCCTGTAGGAGCAGATATGCTGTACGCAAAGGCTGGAACGATAAATGCTTGGGAAGTACAAGTAAAAGAAGGAAGAAACTTCTACAGACCGAGTGATAGTCTCAATTTTTTGGTGAATGAAACTTTCGTTCAGCGCTACCAGATCGAAAATCCACTGGAAACAGGCATGAAACTCTTTGGTGACAGTGTGTACTATTCCATTGTTGGAGTGGTAGAGGACTTTCATTTCAAGAGCTTAGACGAGGCAATCGCTCCTTTAGCCATTCGAGGAACAACTTTTGGATCGAATATTTCTTTCAAAACTTCCACAACTGATTTAGCAGCTACTATCCAAGGTTTGCGCAACATTTTTGCACAAGTTGAACCTGAACATCCCATGCGCTATGACTTCTTAGATAAAAACTTCGCTGCACAGTATCAAGCTCAATTGCGTTTCCGAAAAGGTATGACTTATGCGACTTTCTTGACTATTTTCATTGCGATTTTAGGCTTGTTTGGTCTTTCCACTTTTATGATAAGAGGCAGAGTGAAAGAAATCGGGATTCGCAAAGTATTGGGGGCATCCGTTGGGCAAATCGTGAACCATTTGAATAAAGATTTCCTATTGTTAGTAACTATCGCCATTGTAGTTGCCATTCCAATTTCCTGGTACATTTCCAATCAATGGTTACAAGATTTTGCTTATCGAATCACGATGCCGTGGTGGGTTTTTGCAGTAGCAGCTTTATCCGCAGTTGGTATTGCTTTGCTAACAGTCAGCTTGCAAAGTGTGAAAGCAGCAATAGCGAATCCTGTAAAAAGTTTGCGGAGTGAGTAAAGACGGGTTTCATTTCTTTTGAAGAATTTAGAAGATTACACATTTTTGAAATTTGTGTAGTGTGTATAACAAATTGCATTTTCATAGAAGATTTGAAGTAGCAAAAACCCCGATCTCTGCTCTTTTCAACTCATGGCGGCATCAGCCTGAGGCGGACGTGGTCGAACCGCCATGAGTTGATCAAGGTTTCTTAGCAAGGATCATTTGATATTTGTGCAATTTGTTACACACACATTTGGTGTATCCTAGTGAATGATGAACTAAAATTTATCTACTTTGTAATTTAGTTCACTGCTTCGTCAAAGAAACATCCATTTCCACCTTCTTTGCTAAAATTTCATCAATCTCCTTTATGGATTGATTTACACTAATAATGACGCCTTCTGGATTGATTAGAAACTTGCTTGGAATAGAACGCACGCCATACGATTGAGCGACTTCATCATCGAACTCTTTGAGGTCAGAAATATGATACTCCCAATTCAAACGATCTTGTTTAATAGCACTCAACCAACGTCTCCGATCTTTTTCGATGCCAACGCTTACAATTTCAAATTTTGCAGCATCTTCAAAACGCTTTTTGTTGTACTTTTCGTGTAGCTCTACCAAAGCTGGATTCTCCCTTCGGCAAGGTCCACACCAACTTCCCCAAAAGTCGAGTAGGACATAATTGCCTTTCAAAGAGGCAAGCTCGAAATTTTGACTATCAAGAGTTTGTGCGGAAAAAATTGGAGCTTTATCGCCTTGGATGACGTTGGGTTTGAAGTAGATTTTTCGTCCAATAAAAAATCCAACCACCATTATTAATAAGAAAATTAGCCCTTTATCAAAAGTGAATTTTTTCATGACTGCTTTATTTGTTTGAATGCGTTTTCTTCTTTTCACTCAAAAGCAAGAACACCTAAAAATCACATTCTACCTATCCGTTGGCTGACATTTTGACGAATTTGTGAATGATTTTTTTCATGCTTTTTTCCAACTCCAAATAAGGAAAAGGTTCTTTGGCAGTGTAAATAAACATAAAGGCAAATGATTGTTTGGGAAGTTGTTCATATAATTGATGTTTGTTCAATCGCCATACTTCTCGCATCTGCCGCTTGATGCGATTGCGATCCACTGCTTTCTTGAATTTTTTCTTTGGAACACTAAAGGTAACTTGCACTTGTGCATCAAGTTCGCCTTCTTGTTTCAACCAAACCAATCTCAAAGGATATTTCGCAAAGGAATTTCCTTTCTTGAAGAGTTGTTCAATTGTTTTTGTACTTTTCAGGCGTTCGCTTTTACTAAAAGTATATTTTCTCATCGAAGTCCAATACATTTGTATAAATAACGATGTTGGTCGAATTGAGTTGTCAAATCAATGCATCAACAATTAAGAATATGTTTGGGATTTAATTTAACTGATAATCAATAATTTATGGTTTTGCCTAAGAAAGAAATTAGGATTTTAGCGAGCTAAGTGAGCAATTTATTTCAACGGCAAGTTCATAAAGTATTGGTTATCAGGACGAGAAAATCTAAACATATTCTAAACAAATCAACGATAACAATGGCTTACGAACCTAAAATTTCCATAAAAAATTGGGCAGAAGATGACCAACCACGTGAAAAGCTCATCAAAAAAGGAGCAAATGTACTTTCAGACGCAGAATTGATTGCGATTTTGATTCGAGTAGGAACAAGAGGGGAATCGGCAGTAGATTTAGCAAAGCGAATTTTGGCGAGCGTGGATAATGATTTGAATGAGTTGGCAAAACGCGGTGCAAAGGAATTGATGAAATTCGATGGTATCAAAGAAGCAAAAGCAGTCGCAATCGTAGCGGCTTTAGAACTAGGAAGAAGACGTCAAACGACCGACATTAAGCAACGCCCAAAAATTCAAAGCAGTAGCGATGCGTATCACACCATTGCTCCGATCTTAATGGATTTGCCCCACGAAGAATTTTGGATTTTGCTCCTCAATCGCGCGAATCTAGTTTTAGATCGCATTCAATTGAGTCAAGGCGGTACTTCGGGTACGGTCGTAGATGCCAAAATGGTTTTTCGAGCAGCCATAGAAGGACAAGCCTCTGGCATTATTTTGGTGCACAATCATCCTTCAGGTAGTCTTCGTCCGAGTCGGCATGATCTTGATTTGACACAGAAGTTGAAAAAAGCAGGAGAAACGCTAGACATCAATGTACTAGATCATTTGATTATCGCTAATCGCGGGTATTATAGTTTTGCGGATGAGGGAACGATTTAGAACATCAAACTCCCTCCAATTTTGATGATTCTTGGCTTGTTTTCTGCTCTCACATGAAGAACGGCTCTGTAATCTTTCAAATAATTGTAATGCAAACTGACTCCTGCCATCAGAGTCTGATTTCGAGTATTAAAAGACTCATTACGAACGATCTGGTTAGAAAAACCAAGTTCCAATCTTGGACTAAATTTGCCTGCTAATATCCTGTAATCAATAAAAACGGGAATGTGCCAAAATCTGCTCTTTTCTTCTTCATTGAGGAGATAATACTCTTGTATCCAAACTTCTGTTTGCAAGGAAAATCGTTCATACAGAAAAGGGATGTTTTTGAGATTTAGCGCAATGCCCGCATACCTAGAGGATTCATCGTTAGTTTCGAAGGTGATGGGAGAAGTAAGTTGTAGCGTTTGATGGTTTATTCCTGCACTGAAACCTATATCTAGCTTGGGTTTCAAGCTTTTGTTATGAATAATATAAGGATCATTTGGTGCAATAGCTTCCTGATATTTTTCCATCAATTGGGTCAGCTTTCTATGGTTATAACTCGTTCTTGAAATTTCCCTTTCTAGAGATGTTCCTTGTAATAAATACTTCAAAATTCCTAAATACTCTTTTCTCTTTTGACGGACTCCTTGATCGCCCGCTTTGGATGCTTCAGTCGTATTTCTAAGGTAAAAAAGCTCCTCCTCTTTTTCAATCAAGTAGAAGTTCTCGGCTTTACCATTGTAGTGGTACAAGTTCAAAATTCCTTCAAATAGAGACTCTACAAAAACTGCTTTTTGCGCTTCTTCGACCTCAATCGTTTTCGCAACATAAAACTTTCCATTTTCTATTCCAAAGCCGTATAGATCATTGGCGAAGTACATTGTAGTAGCGGACTCCTCACTGTTCTTGAATTTGCAAAACTGATTATACTTTTGATCCTTTTGCAATTCAATCCATCCACTTAGCGTATCAGATTCTAAACGGGAGATAAATCCTGCTTTCCAATCTCCTTGTCCGTAAAGGAGAGAAGAAGAAAAAAGGATCAAAGAAAGAAAAATTAACCTTTTCATAGAAGTGACGAAATTATACTTATTAATGTCTAAATGCAGAAGATGCCCCAAAATTTATACCTTTCTAAATCAGGAACTATTTTGAAAGGGAGAACGCTATCTTCTAAAAAATAAAATTTAATCCAAAACTATTATGCAAAACCTAATTGTATTGATCTCTATCGCCTGCTTACTTCAAAGCTGCTTCACCACTTCTCCATACCCATCTCCAACTTCTAAAAATCCTGTTTACGTTAAAGCATACAGTCCCTTTATGGAAGAAGGTTCTACACTTGTAGGTGCGGGTTTTCATTGGATGCGTGAAAAGACACCTAGTGGAAACCTTATTTACAAGCAATTTTATCCTTCTAAACGGCAGATTACGCACTTGGTTACCATGAAAAATGGTATGAAATCGGGTAGATATGTTGAGTGGTACGACAATGGCAACAAGTGGAAGGAAGGAACTTATGGTAATAATCTGCGCACAGGCGAATGGAAGAACTACAACTATCCTTCAGGCTATTTGAGCGAGTACGGCAATTACAAAATGGGCAAAAAAGAAGGCATTTGGACTAATTTAGATTCTTTGGGGAATAAAGATCAAATCGTGACTTACAGCAAGGGCGAGAAGCATGGAATTTATAAGATTTGGGACAGAGGTGGCAAGCTCAAAGAGGAAGGACGCTATGAAAATGGAGAAAAAGTAGAATCGAAAAGCTACGAAGAAGAGAGTGAAGAGGGCGAGGTTTTCAGCGTCGTAGAGGAAATGCCCTACGTAAAAGGGGACTGCATGGATCTGGCGACTTACGAAGAACGCAAAAAATGTGGAGAAAGAGCATTGACGGTGCATCTCTACAAAAACCTTCGCTATCCTGCTGTTGCTAGAGAAAATGGCTTGGAAGGTATGGCTCTGGTTCAATTTACTATTGAGAAAGATGGGAGCGTCACTAACATCAATTTCATGCGTGGTCTTTGTAAAGAAATTGAAGCCACCTGCTTAGATGTAGTGGAAAGTATGCCAGAGTGGAAAGCTGGGAAGCAGGCAGGAAAAAATGTAAGAGTTCGATTTACATTGCCAATTAAATTTAAGTTACAATAGATTTTTTTGAAACTATTTCAGATAGCTTTCAACAAGAAGAATAGGATTAAATAAAATAACTGTAAGGAAAGTTCTAATCGTTGCATTCTCAGCTTAGCCTATCCTCTATTTATTAGTTTTAAAAATCCTAATATATTAGGATTTTTTGATGAAAGGCATTAATATTGATAATGTATTTAGTCAAAATCACATTATAATGTTATTAGTATATATTGGAAATATCATCAGAGAAAGGAGAAAAGAGCTAGAAATTACTCAAACGGTGCTTGCTGAATTAGCGGGTGTGAGTAAAAATACGCTTTATAAATTAGAGCGAGGAACGAGCAATCCTTCCATCAAAGTGATAGAAGAACTTCTTATAGTTCTAGGGATGGAGCTAAAAATAGAAGTGAAAAAATGAGGAAAGCAGCCGTCTACAGGAATAAGATTTTGGTAGGATATTTGACAGAAGATGATGAAGGAAACTATCTTTTTGAATATGCTGAAGACTACAGAAAAGACAATACACAATCTCCTGTAAGTTTGACTTTACCTAAAACGCGATCTGTTCACCAGAGTAATCATCTGTTTCCATTTTTCTACAATATGCTAAGCGAAGGAGTGAATCGGGAATTGCAAATTCGGCAACTACAGCTAGGAGAAAACGATCATTTTGGTCTACTTCTGGCTACTGCACAACAGGATACAATTGGGGCAGTGACCATTGAAAAAGTAGAAACATGAAAGCACTCGAAGTATGTCCAGGAACACTAGCGGAAGGCTATTCTTCTTACAGTCCAGTATGTTTGAAAAATGTTTTCAATAGTCAGAAAGTCAGCCCTGTTTTGTCCTATTTTCCTCCAGATAAAGATGAGCAAGTTGTGGAACAATTTATCGAAAATCGAAAACGGATTTCCATATCAGGCGTACAGGAGAAATTGAGCTTAGTACTGGATGAAAGAATCTTAAGACTGACTGAAGAAGAAGAACAAGGGACGCATATTTTAAAACCGATTCCAAGGGATTTAAGACGAGTAAAACAAGTGCCTGCTAATGAGCATTTGACGATGCAAATCGCAAAGCAAGTTTACAAGCTGAAAGTGGCAGAAAATGCACTGATTTTCTTCAAAGATGGAACGCCTGCTTATCTTACTAAGCGTTTTGATTTGAAAGAAGATGGTGAAAAGTGGGGAGTTGAGGATTTTGCGACACTAGCAGGAAAAAGCATAGATTCAGGTGGTTCAAATTTCAAATATGAGTACACTTATGAGGAAATTGGAGCTTTGATTAGGCAATACGTACCTGCTTGGCGAGTGGAGATCGAGCGTTATTTCAAACTTGTCCTCTTCAATTATTTATTTTCCAACGGCGATGCGCACTTAAAAAATTTTTCCCTGTTAGAAACCTCAAAAGGCGATCATCTTTTGAGTCCAGCTTATGATTTGATCAATACCAGTTTACACGTCAGTGATACTGCATTTGCTCTATCTAAAGGTCTTTTTACCGATGATTTTAAGAGTATAGATTATCAAAGAAATGCGTACCCAAGTCGTAGGGATTTTGCAGAATTTGGAAAGCGAATCGGTGTACAAGAACGCAGGATTGAAAGACTGATTGCTCCATTTCTGGAGAAACAGTCTATGGTAGAAACACTACTAAAACGTTCTTTCTTAGATGAATCCAGCAAAAAAGGTTACCAAATATCATACAACACTAAGCGCAATTATTTGAATGCCTAAGCTCTACCGTATTCCCTGAAACCTTCCATCTGCCTGATTCCGAATGCTCGGAATTTTGATAAAATCCAAGGGCGCATCACTGACGGCAATACTCAAGGTATAGACATTTCGAGTTGGATACCATTGGAAGTTTAAATCCCAACAGTGCAAATCTCTGGAGAAGCCGAAGCTAGGGTAAGAGAAGCCTTTGTTTTTAAAATCATAGCCAAAGTTTCCAACATTCAGATTCCAATTTTGCGACAGTTGAATACTACCAGAAACTGAGAAGTTATGCGTTCTGATTTGTAAAGTATCCACGCCCGTTGGTAAGCGTTTTACATCTACAACAAAATTGTGTGAAATACGAAATCGACTTAGCCAATCGCCCAAACTTTCATAATCCTGAACGGTTTCAGCAGAGCGTTCTTGGCGATCATTAGCAAGCGATGTTCCTTGATTGAAGCCAGAATTACTACTCGTTTCTTTACC
The DNA here is from genome assembly GCA_039176995.1 of Bacteroidota bacterium. Taxonomy (GTDB): domain Bacteria; phylum Bacteroidota; class Bacteroidia; order Chitinophagales; family Saprospiraceae; genus JAAUTG01. Next base: position 16,429 of record JBCDFY010000028.1, on the reverse strand, counting down.
TGCAATCAAGTCTTGAATTTGCTTAATCGAGAGACTCGTACTCAATCTGAAATTTGCTTGATCGAAACGCAAAGGCTTGCCACCGCTCACATCGTAGTAAAACTGATCTATTTTTCTCCCGTTTTCATTTAGAACATATGGACTCCAGCGAGCTTGAAACTGAAAAGTGCTGATGCCTTTGAATAAACGAGTCGTTCCATTTGCACCCAAATCGCTAAATCGCAAACTATCCGCAGCAAAATTGTAGTTTCCATTCACGATGAAGTTGTCGAAGAGCTTGAGTTTCTTTTCCACAGAATCTTTCTTGGAGTAATATTTAGCTTCATAGATATTGTTGATCGAAAAACTAATAGCGGCGCGTTCCTCACCAGTCGGCGCGCGATAGAGACTATTCTGGAAGATATTATAAGTGCGTTCCACTTTTTCGTCCACATCTATTCGTTCCAAATAAGTGCCTTGATAATTGAATCTTCCTTCCGTATAGTCAGGTGACCAATTCAAAGAAGCAGAAGGTTTTACGGTATGTCGTAAACCCCGCAACCAACCTCGCTGCCGTTTTCGATTCCAAGTTCTATACAATATGGTATTCAAACTTAGTGATGCTCCCAATTCGTGGATCGGTCGGAGACCTGTAATCGTATCGCGTTCAATTTCGCCAAAGCTGACAAAACGATCAACAAACTGAAATTGTGTTGTATCAAATTCATTAACGATAGTATCTACTACGATTTCAGGTATATCTATAAAATCAATCTCCGTATATTTAAGATTAACTGAATTTGTATAATTCACACTTGGCGTCAAACTAAAATGCTTCAACAATCGCAGAGAAGTATTCAAACTTGCGCGTTGCCGTGCACCAGCATTGAGGTTACGACTGAAATTTTCGCTATTGAAAAATTGAGATAAAGTATCTGAACCACTTACACCTGCACGCATTTCTCCCTGATAACGAAAAGCAATTTGTTCGTACCATCGTTCTTTTAGACTCTTTCCCTCCTTTATTTTTTTTCGCTTGAAAGGATACACCGTTTGGGTTTGAAAGTTAAAATTTGGAAAATTCATGGTCATTTTCCCACTATTCTGGGAATGTGTGAAGCCTAAAGAGAAATTATAGGGTTTACCAGGGAAACTTTGATTGAGGGAAAAGTTGGAACTAAAAGATTGGTTTAAAACACTTTGAGCGTCATTAAAATTGGCGCTTTGATAATTGTTGAATCTGACATTAATACTTCCTCCGATTGTACGAGTAGGATGCGCGCCCGTTGCTTGACGTAAACTTGCTCCAAAACTCACCGCAGGTTCGAAGGTAATTGTAGCATCTGGAGCTTCCGAGCGTTGGCGAGAATAATCAAAATTTACGTTTCCACTATACTTGTAAAGTTTTTTGAAATTCATAGTTCCTCCCAGTCGGAATGTTCCTTTGACATAAATATCAGCTGCTGCTGTGAAATTCACATAATCATTAATCGGGAAAAAGTAGCGAATATTTTGTAATCCAAATCCCCACTGAGGCGAAAATTCATAGCCATCTGGAAAAATCAACCCGCCCGTTTCAATATCTGAAATTGGGAAAAAGCCAAAAGGGATATATAAAGGGGTTGGAACACCTGCGACTTCCAAACGCGAAGGACCGATCACGATCATTTTGTTTGGAATGATCTTTTGCTTCGTACTGCGAATCCCAAAATGTGGTGTAGAATGGTTACAAGTCGTGAAAATGGCGTCTTCACTGTAAATGATATCTTCTGTGATTACACTATCGGTTTCTGGAATGGTCGTTTTTGTTCGGACAAGTTTTGATTTTGTACCAATCACATACAAATTTTGCTGCGTGGAACTCACTTCATAAATAATACCCTTTTCCGTATCAAAATTATAGCGCATTCGCTTCGCCTCAAATTCCTGTTCGCCATTTTTGAATTGTGGAAATTGCCCCAAATTTCCAGTACTATCAATAAAACCTTCCGCGCTCACTTCATTCGTAGACCAATCCAAAATCATGAAACCTGCGGTCAATTCCATCGTTTCATAGGTTACTTTCGCATTGCCATATAAATAAATCTTTTCATCTTTTATATCGTAGATCATGGAGTCTTGTGCGCTGTAATCCACAGCCGTTTCAAAGGCATCTTCTGAGATTTTGACACTATCTAAGTTGCCACGGCTGGCCGATACATTTGGAATACTGTCCGTTCCATAAAGCGTAGCGTCAGATGGCAAGTTTCCACGTAAGCTGTCAAGCGAAAAAGTGGTGGGAATCGTATCTTTGAGCGATAATTGGAGCGTGTCTTGTGCAAAAAGTGAAAAAGAGGACACAATAAGCAACAACAAAGAGAGTTGTACCTTTATAAAGAAGGTAAATTCTTGTGTTCTTATAGATTTATATATTTGCATTATTTTTATGTGTCCGATTTGGGAGTTGAGTAATTCCCCTCAAGTAAGAAAAGAAAACCCCCAATCTGAATAATTATTTTGTCCAATTACCGAATATAGATTTGAGACCTAATTGTCGTCGTAAGTTCATTTTGAAGCGATCAAATCTATAGAGCAATTACAGTATCATGATGAAATCCATACTCCTTCCCCTAACGTTTCTCGGAGGTTTCTTCCCTTTTAATCCCTTTGGCTTTAACCTTTCATTCACTCCTGACCCACCTACCAAAACAGAAAAGCATATCCACTCTGCTACCTGTTCACATCATCAGACCACAAACATAGCCTTTGGTGAGGAATTAGGCAAGATTGTAAAAGAAAGTAACAACGAATATCAAATTCGCACAGTAGTACTCGACCCTGGTCATGGTGGAAAAGACCCAGGCTGTTCGGGAGCGACGAGCCGAGAAAAGCACTTGGCACTAGGGATTGCGAAAGAATTGTCCATGCAACTCCAGACCAACTATCCAAACATTCGCGTCATCTTGACCAGAGATCGCGATGAATTCATTCCCTTAAATAAAAGAGCGGAAATTGCCAATAGCAATAATGCAGACCTTTTCATCTCTATCCATTGTAACTACATCAAAAGATATACAGGAACAAAAGGAACGGAGACTTATGTATTAGGCTTGCATCGTGCAGAAGATAATCTGAATGTGGCAAAGCGAGAGAATGCTTCTATTCTATACGAGGAAGATTACGAGAAAACCTATGATGGCTTTGACCCAGATTCAGATGAAGGACATATTATTTTGTCCATGTATCAAAGTGCATTTTTGGAGCAAAGTATTTTGTTTGGTTCCTTGGTGGAGCACAAATTTGCTGCGGTCGCCAAACGCAAAAGTCGCGGTGTGAAACAAGCAGGGTTTTTGGTTTTGCGTGAAACGACGATGCCAAGCGTATTAGTAGAAACTGGCTTTTTGAGCAATCGAGCAGAAGAAGCCTACTTGAGATCGAGAAATGGACAACGACAGATCGCAAATTCCATTTTTGAAGCCTTTAGAATCTACAAAAATACCGTAGAAGGTGGCGAAACACCCGCAGCGATAGTTGCTAGTTTGAAAGAAGAAGCGCAAGAGTCGCAAAATGAGGCTTTGGAAACACTACAAGCGAACGTACCTGCTTCAAAACCAGCGAATGTCAATTTACCAACGCGTGTGGAAGAAACGCCAACCGAAGTACAAATTGCAGAGATCAATCCTCAACCAATCGACCCTAATGCTTTGGACTTCAATGAGGAATTGACGGGAGAAGCACTGCCGATTAATAAAAATGAAATTGCGATCAATGAGGTTATAGAAGCCTTGGAATTGATACAGACCATCAACGAGGTGGAGGAAGAAGCATCTCCAATGCTAGAAACACCAGAAGCAAATATGCCCGAAACGGAAGAAGCGGAACAAGAAGTAGTCCTAGTTAATCAAAAACCTACAATGCCTCAGCCAAGAATAGAAGAATCTGCTGTTCAGTCTATTACAATCAATCAGTCTCCTAGAAAGGAGCAGAATCAAACCATTGAACCTGAACCCATTTCTATTCCAAGTCCTATTCAATTTCGTGTTCAAATTGCGGCTTCCAAAACAAAATTGACACTGCGAGAAGACCGTTGGCAGCGAATGCCTTATATCGTAGAAGTCGTTTGGGAAGGCAATATGCACAAATATCAAATCCGCAATTTAGATACTTTTGACGAAGCCCAACGCGTACGCACTCAGATGCTGCACAAAGGCTTTATGGGCGCATTTATTGTTGCTTATAAAGATGGTAGAAGATTGTCGAATAAGGAGTTGTATGAGTTGAGATAGACAAAAGAAAATTTTTACGCAGTAAAAATTTTCTTTAGGGGTTTTGTGGACAGAAACGAGGTTGATTTTTTATGAAAATCAACCTCGTTTCTGTCCGAAAAGACTCACTGAAAACTAAATGAAAAATTTATTTTTCATTTAGTTTTCAATGGTTCAAAAATTTGCACTAATAAATAAGAGTAAACTAAAAATCTATCTGAAAACTAATCACAGGCGTCAAGCCACCTTGCCGACGAAACGTCCACTCTTTTGCTTCATTATCAAAAACATACTCCAAACCATCCGTATTCTGACGATTCAAGGCATTTTGAATATCCAAAGCAATCCACCAAGCACTTTTTGGCGTGTCTTTTCGATAAGCAATACGCACATCAGGACGAAAATAAGCGGGTACTTTTTCTTTAAAAGGCCGACTTGTATCAATAGGTGCAACACGTGTACTTCCATTTGTTTTTGCCAGCAAAGGCGCGATGCGAATACCTGCATTATAAATGCCTTTCAAGCCTAATTGCAATGTTCCACCTTCTCCCACTTGCCATTCTTTGCCTGTCAATAAAGTCGCAGCGTATTGGCTGTTATACTGCGTATTCAACCATTCAGATTGGTCGAGCGGACGATATTGGCTATTGAAAATAGAGCCTGAAAGGATGAAAAATGTCCCTGCATCGAAGGCTCTTTCAATTGATAAATCCAAGCCAACATTTCTGCCTGTTCCTTCGCTCATGACGGCTTCTTTCGCATAGCCATCAATGTCATTCAGTGTCCAATAATTGCTACTTATATTAGCACTCGTCGGCACATCGAACAAATATTGATAATAGGCTTCCGCATGGAAACGCATATTGTTGCCAATTTTATAATCGTATGCCAGAACCAAATGATGCGACTTGATTAAATCCAAGTCTTCGTTGGGACGTTCGCCCGTAGGTGTTTGATAAAAATAAGAACCAATGGGAACAATGCGGCTGTGCAGACCATAAGCAAAACTCAGAGTGGTTTTTTTAGTTGGCGTGAAAGCGATTCCTAGGCGCGGTTCAATATTTGAACTGTTGTTCAGTGTAAATAAAATTGAGTGTAAACCTGCATTGATCGTCCATTTCACATTCGGGCGAAAGCGAAATTGCAGCCACGGCTGCACTAGAAAAGCACTGCCATCTGCATCTAATGTTGTCAAAGGCGCATTAGTCGCAAAACTCAAGCTATCTTGTTGCAGATCATAGCCAATCGCGCTGGCAAAAACACCTGCTTTCAAAGTGGTTGTGGTGCTTAATTTTCGACTGTAATAAGAAGCCAAAGAATAGCGACTTTGGGTGTAAGTTTCATCATTGACAGTAGTCGGAAGGAGAGTTTCCACATTGACGGTATCATTGCGGTACAGGATGCGTTGAGCAGTGGTGGCAAGGGTCGTTTTGAGGTAGGATTTATCATCAATTAAGTACGTATGCGCCAAACCAATTGCGCCCATATCGGTCGTGAAGTCGCGCGTTAAATAATCATCGAAGGCACTGTTTTCGTTGAGTTCTTCTTCTGTTCCAAAAAGTTCTTCACTTTTGCCACCGATGCCCCAAAAATCAATTTTGGATTTGCGGTTTTCGCTCTCAAAATGCAAATTGAAAGACAAATCTTGGAAGTTGTTATCCGTTCTTGGACCGACTAAAAAGAAGCCCAAATCATTCAAAATGCCCAAAGTGGAGTAACGATAATTCACCAAATAACTGCTCTTGCCTTCTTGAATTGGACCTTCGGTAGAAAAATCCAAACCCAGCAAACCTGCCCGGAACGTATATTCGCGTTCTTCCATATTCCCTTTCCGAAATTTGACATCAAAAACGCCCGAAAAAGCATTGCCATATTCCGCAGGAAAAGCCGCCGTCGAGAAATCAGAATTATCTAACATACTGATACTAAAGATCGTAATGCCGCCACCCGAAGAACCACGTCGCGCAAAGTGATTGGGATTGGGAATATCAATACCATTCAATCGCCACAGCAAACCGACGGAAGAATTACCACGAATGACAATGTCACTACGATTGTCGCGAGAGGCTTGTACACCTGGCAATCCCATCGCCATTCGCCCAGGATCGTTAGCACTAGCAGCGTAGCGTTGAGTTTCTTCTACGGAAAAAGAGCGTGTGCTGACTACTGCCAATTCATTCAATGGTTCGTTACCTTTGAAGGCTTTCACCACCACTTCATTCAGTGCTGCTACGGACTCAGTCAACTCAATTTGTAAGACCAATTCCTTCGCCGAATTGAGAATTACGCCTTCATTAGAATAAGCATCGTAGCCCAAATATTGCGCTACAATCGTATGTCGTCCAACAGGTACATTTTCTAGCAAAAAACTGCCATTTATATCGGTCACATTACCAATTGGAGCAGCTAAATCGCTCACTTCGACGGTTGCGCCGATGAGTGGTTGTTGCGTGTCTTTGTCGAGGACAATGCCTCGGATGGTTTGGGTTTGGGAAATTAAGGAAATGGGGTAGAGTAGGAGTAGTGTAAGTAAGTGTTTCATGTGTTAGTATTTTATGTGTTATTAGTTTTTAAGTACTTATAATTCGGACTAAGTCTGAGTAATATAGCATCCAAGTCGGGAGACTTGGACGATCATTATCTGTTTTTGAGGATGTTTATTATTAAAAAAATAGCTGCTATCGTAGAGCCAATCCAACCAATCGCTGCTAGAATATAGGACAGTGTGAATGCCCAATCTGTATTCTCGAAATAGGCAACGATGTGTATTACGCCTATCAAAGTAAGCAAACAAATGAGGGCTGTTCCAAGTATAGTCAAAGCAATGAATAGAACAGGCATCTTCTTTTTCTTTCGTAGGACTTTAGCTAATGAAAACTTCTTTTGCTGACTTTGGATCAGTGTAGAGGAAGGTTGATTTGCTTGTCTTGGAATTGGAGTGGCGGATGTTGTTAAAGAAACTGATAGGATGAGTAATAATAGCGTTGATTTAAAGATGAAATTTTTCATGGTGCACATATATTTTCTTAAAAAATGAAAGGAATATTTTCTCTTTTTTGATGAAGCAAAGATGTGGGCGTTTTTGTAGTGCGTGCTAGGAAGGAGCGTTCTGAAAAGTGCTTTTTTCGTTTTGGTGAGGAGCGTTCAAATTCAATTTAAGTGATTGATTTACACAGCTCTAGGTTGTTCTAATCGGCATTAAAATACCCTTTTTATCCTAATCAGAATTCACAGCGATAGAGAATTTGCAGGATTTTGATAGAAGAGAATTTTAATTAGTAAGGCCGATCAATAGCCTTTCAACCTATTCTCCATTACTGACTAAACTTACCTGTATAGTGTCTTAGGCTAAGATATGAGGGATCATTTTGAATAATGATCTTTGGAATTGAAGATTTTCAATGAGCTTTATAGAAGAGTTCACTTTTCTTGTAGATTATATTATACATAATCTTTACGTAATGCTTTGAGGAGCATCATGTGAGAATAAAACATCATCAATAAAATGACACGTTTACCCACTATTACATTACTTCTATTCTTTCTTTTTAGCTGCGAATTAGGAAATGATCATGAAATGATTTCCTCAATAGAAACTCAAGTATTAGATGAATTCGATGGTAATGAAGAGATTCCAATCATTAATCATGACGATAATACACAAAAGTCTTCTCTTTGTCCCCCGAGAACTGCTTGGGTTTGCGGGAAAATTGATTATTCAGGGACTAGGTGTTGGACTTTGGAAGAATGCGATCAGGGATCAAACCATTGTTTAGACGCATATCTTAATAGTTACTTCGGGGCAAAAAACTGTCGTGAAAAGATAGTTAATCAATATGGTACACCTGTAACCGTACAAAATAATACCTATGGTGATGAAATCGTGATTGATAATATTGTCCGTGAAGAGATTAATGATTCTGATTGTCCTCATTATACTGGCTATGAATGCTTTTCTGAGAATAATTGTATCTATCCGTATCAAGCACAACACATCGTTGATTGTATCTATGAAGCTGCGAGAGATCTTCGACCAGATTCTTCTACGGGATATTATATATTGCACGACGTTCATGTTTACTATACTCAAAAAACTGAACTGTGTGGACCAGGAGCATGGGATCCTTGCTATTGTGATAATAAACGTATGGTAGTAAAACTCACTTATAGAGAAGAGCTTGTTGGGCTTTGTGGAGTTGCTCATGGATAGGAATAATTGATGAATTCATAAAAACTGAATTTTCCCTATTAAGTTGGACTTGAATTTCAAGTCCAATTTAATTTTTTGAGCAAACAAGTTTCTTGAATAACTTATCAAAAATCCAAAATGAACCCTATCCCAAAAACACAGTTTAAGAAGAATGAAAAACTCATCATTCATTCTCCCATTTCTAATCTTCTTCTCCATGCCATCAAAAGCTCAACTACTCTCCAAACACCAATGGGAAAATCGAATTCTATTAGTATTCGCAGAACAAGCAGATAATAGCTTATTTGTCAAGCAACTCACTCATTTCCAAGAAGATAAGGTGGGTCTAGTGGACAGAGATTTAGTGATTTATCAGATTTATGAATATCAAGGAACTGCACCCAATAGAAAAGAACTCTATGCCGAAGAAGTAGAGGAACTACGAATAAAATATCAAGTTGCTAAAGGTGATTTCGTGGTAATCTTAATTGGCAAAGACGGCGGCGAAAAGCTACGAAAAACGAACGAATTGCTTACCCGAGAATTGCTTTATGCAACCATAGATGTCATGCCGATGCGACGAGCAGAAATGAGGCGAAAGAAGAATGATTAAGCAGTTATAAGACTTCTTAAGATGCTTCGATAATCCTCGTAATGCCAAAGAAGTAAAAAGATATTACCAATCACGATTTACAACAATTAACTCACATTTTCAACACTACTTTCCCCATTACTTTCCGTTCCGCAATCCATTGCAAAGCCTCTTTCGCTTCCCGCAAATTGAAAGTCTTTTGAATAGGAATTTTAGTTTTTCCCTCTGCTATCCATTGCAAGAGTTGTAAATGGTTTTGAGTGGCTTCTTTTGGGAAAGTTTGCAGAAATTTGCCCCAAAAAACGCCTACGATTTGGCAAGATTTAAGGAGCAGAAGATTGAGTGGAATGTTGGGAATATTTCCTGCGGTGAAGCCGATAACTAGGAAGCGTCCATTGTAATTGAGGCGGCGCAGTGCGATTTCAGCGGAATCACCACCAACTGGATCGCAAACGACGTCAATACTGTCAGGCAAGGCTTTTAGCGCAGTTTTCAAGTCTTCGGTTTTGTAATTGATAAGGTGATCTGCACCGTGCGATTTGCAAAAATCCAGCTTTTCCTGCGTAGAAGCCACCGCCACCACTTTTGCCCCCATCATTTTCGCCAATTGCACACAAGCGATGCCAATGCCGCCTGCTGCACCAATCACCAAAACCGTTTCGCCTGCTCTCAAATTTGCACGATCTTTCAAGGCGTGATAAGATGTTCCATAAGTCATCAAATAAGTCGCCGCTTGTTCAAAATCTACTTGATCGGGTAAAGGCAAACATTGCAAAGCAGGCACTGCAACTTGTTCTGCAAAAGCTCCCGTCAAATTGAAACCACCGACGCGCATTCCAACTTTCAAGTGTGTTACTTTCTCTCCAACTTGCTGCACTACTCCCGAAAATTCTGCACCTGGTACGAAAGGCAATGCAGGTTTCATTTGATACAAACCTTGCACCATCAACATATCAGGAAAGTTGACACCTGCCGCTTTGATGTCTACCAAAACTTCGTTCGCTTTGATTACAGGTGTCTCAATTTTTTTGATTTCTAATTGATTGATTGGTCCGAATTGATTGCAGAGAATTGCTTGCATGATAGCATCATTTTATTTATCTGGTTTTGTATGTGTTAATGTTTTCAATTGTCGGTACTTAAAAGAGAGATCACGGACTTTCAAATCAAGCAGGTATCGAACCTGCTTGATTTGATCGGGATTTACTAAGGACAAAAAATGGCATTCGCCATTTTTTGTCCTTAGTAAATCCTGATTCGTTGAAGGGGATTCGACGTCCCCTTCAACGAAGACTAACGGAATTTTAACTACTAGCCAGGGCTCATTCAGTAAACATCAACTATCCCAATCTAGCCTTAAAATCCGAATATCCAAACGTTCGGAGGGTTTCTATCGTTCCGTCGCTTCGTAGTAGACAAATATCAGGATGCTTCACACCATTGAAAAAAGTTGTTTTCACCATCGTGTAATGAATCATATCATCAAAAATGAGGCGATCACCAATTTGTAATTCTTTTTCAAACGAATATTCACTCATATAATCACCTGCTAAGCAACTGACGCCTCCAATTCGATAGTTGAATTTGCCATTTTGTACTTCGCTTGCTCCTCGAATTGTTGGGCGATAAGGCATTTCCAAAGTATCAGGCATATGTGCCGTAAAAGACACATTAATGATTGCCGTTTTGATGTCTCTATTCTCTACGATGTCGAGTACGGTAGTAACTAAAACGCCAGTCTGCCAAGCAATTGCGCTGCCTGGCTCTAAGATAATTTGTAGATTTGGGTAGCGGTTTTTAAAGTCTTTCAATAAACTAATCAGATGTGGAAGATCATAATCTTTGCGCGTCATTAAATGCCCGCCACCCATATTGAGCCACTTCAATTGCGGCAAATATCGTCCAAATTTTTCTTCTAATGCAGTCAATGTTTTTTCTAATTCGTAGGAATCAGACTCACAAAGTGTATGGAAATGCAAACCCTCAATTCCTTCAGGCAGTCCGTTTTCAAAAGCAACTTCCGTTACCCCCAAACGCGAACCTTTCGCTGCTGGATTATACAACTCCGTTTCGACTTTGGAATATTCTGGATTGACGCGAATGCCGCAAGAAACCGATGACGACGCAGTATCAATTTGTGCTCTGAATTGCTTGTATTGTTGTACTGAGTTGAAGGTAAGGTGACTACTGTATTGCATAATCTCTTCAAAATCAGCAGCTTCATAAGCGACGGCATAAGTATGCGCTTTCCTGCCCATTTCTTCATAAATCAAACGTGCTTCATTGAGGGAACTTGCCGTTGCGCCACTCAAATATTGTCCAATTAAGGGAAAAGTTTCCCAGAGTGCGTAGGCTTTGAGCGCAAGAATGATTTGAACATCCGCCTGCTTCTGTACGGCTTGCAGCAGTTTTAAATTGTTAAGCAATAATTGTTCTTCTAGCACAAAAGCTGGAGAAGGCGCGTCTTGATAAGGATTCATGCTAATTTGATTTCTTAGGGCAAGATACACTTTTGAAGCATTTCTTATGTTCAGATTAATTGCTTTATATTTCGTTTCAATCTAAGAAAAACAAACCATCCAATCAAGGGTAATACTATGAATACAAATGGATTGTAAAAGATCGCTTCTTGAAAATCAAAGTGCATAAAGTGCATCGTCGCACGCGTCAATCCACAAGCATGGCATTCTTTTCCAAACAGTTGTACACTTAAACAAACGGATTGCCCTTCATCGAAAAAATCGGCTGGTAAAAAAAGCAGTATAATAGGAATGACTATCAACGTGACAGACTCTATTGCCAAATAGATTTTAGAATTCATCATCGTAATAGCCATGTTTGGGTTGTAAATTTCCAGTCACAATCAAAATGATATCAATCAATACCCAAATTCCACAGCCGCCAGCAGTCAGAAGTTGTAAAATGCCGATTCCTGGATAACCTAGATAAAAACGATGGATGCCAAATACGCCTAAAAAAATGGCTAAAAGAAGTGCCGCTAATTGACTTCTGTCACCTCGTCTTTCTGAATCTTCATTTGCTTGCAGTTTTTTGATTTTACGCTGCGCCGTTTTAAGTGCGATGACTTCTTTCAAGCTCAACTTTTCTCCAGTTTGCTCCTTGATTTTTTTAGGTGTCAAATTTAAGAAATCGTCTAAGCTATTGCTCTCTTCCAAATATTTATTTTCTATTGGGTAGTGCTCAAATGCTTTGTGTGAATGAGGAGCAGCAGAAGCGAAAGTAATAGTAACAGACAAGAAGAAAAGGATAAGAAATGTGTTGAATTTTTTCATAGTGTCAATTTTTATTTCCCTTTGGGATGAAAATGGGAAGAGATTAGTTTTGAATCGTTGCACACCTTAACTCAACTTTCACATCTGTATTATGAAAATGCTAAAATATTCGATAACTTTTGTCCTATGAAATGATAACTAGCTCGACGAAGCCATAGGAATTCAAAAAAATGAACAAACAAACGCAAGCAAAAGAACTGGAGCAATTACACGAGGCAAGCTATGCTTGGGCATTGCGTTGTTGCTACGAAGATCAAGAAGCGGCGGAGGAAGTTTTGCAAAATACCTATTTGAAAATACTGGAAGGCAAAGCAAAATTCAGAGAGCATTCGAGTTTTAAAACGTGGTTGTTTTCGGTGATTCGTTTTACAGCAATAGATCATCTTAGAGCTAGGAAAAGAAGAAAAAATATCACGTTAAATCAATTCTATGGAGATCTTTCAGAAGAAAAAATAGAAGAAAATGAGCAATTGAGCAGCAATACTTTTCGCACTTTGTTAAAACAACTTTCCTCTAAACAGCAGCAGGTTTTGCATTTGGTTTTTTACCAAAATTGTACCATAGAAGAAGCTGCAAAAATAATGGAAATCCAACTCGGTACTGCGAGAACACACTATGAAAGAGGAAAGAAGCAACTTAGAAAAAAGCTATTGAAATATGAAGCATCAAGATAGGACAGAAGAGCATTTAACCGCTTTTTTTGAGCAATTGAAAGCAGAAGAACAACTGCAAAGTCCCTCTTTTTCAGTTGTTTATGAACGCGCATTGATTCAACAACGTCGAAGGCGGTTGCTGCGTTATTTTGGTTTAGGACTCCTTTTAGTCACGATCATCATTGGAGCTTGGCAATATGAAAAATGTTTTAATTCTCCTGAGAAAGAAGTACCCATTATTCGGGCAAGCACTAATTACTATGTTAGTCTAATGGAAGATGGAAAAATCATTACCAACGATATTCATTTTGAGTACAACGATGTACAGATCAAAGTAGCATCCGCAGTCATTATTCAAGACATTGCTAAAATGATGAAAAAACATCCTGAACTGCGATTGAGCATTGAAGGACACACGGATAATACAGGTCCTACTAATTACAACTTGATGCTTTCCAAAGTGCGCTCCGAAGCGGTAATGGATGCCTTAATCAAATTAGGCATTGATAAAGATCGGCTGTTCGCCAAGGGTTTTGGAGAAACGCGCCCTACCAGTAGCAACGAAATAGAAGCAGGAAGACAGTTGAATCGGAGAGTAGAGTTTGTGTTATTGGATGAAAGGTGAGATGATCTATTTAAAATGATTCCAAAGAAGGTTGCAATTGAGAAGTTGTCGAACTATTGGCCATTATAATTATGTTTCTATTGCGGTGCGAAGATTTATGAGTACGGGTGCATCTCAAAATGTCGCTAAATGAAAATTTTTATCCCGATAGCTATCGTGGATAAAAATTTTCATTTAGCGGCTTCTTCTCGGAGAGAGATGGTTGTTTTTAGATTTTTTTCAAAAAAATGTAAAAACAACCATCTCTCTCCAAAAAATCCATCTAAATCAAAGAGAAAAAATTTATTTTTTCTCTTTGTTTTTGATGATGTGTATATGTGTTTTTCTTCAAACGACATTTTGAGATGTGCCCATGAGTGCTATGGAATCAAGGAATGTCAGATTTTTCTTTTTTAGTTAATACTTCAACTCTACTATCTTTGCTTGAAATTCATTCGACAACGAACTTTCGTACAAAGTTATGAGGAATCAACTGCTAGTTATCTTAGCTATCTTAGCCATCGTATTCGCTTGTGGAAGAAAAACGGATACTGCGGATGGTAAAGCTATATACAAAAGAGCTTGTATCGTTTGTCACGGTGTAAGAGGAGACATGGGCGCAAGTGGTGCATTCAATTTGACGACTTCTGAGTTGACTTTGGAGGAGCGTATTAACGTGATTACTAATGGGCGAAATGCGATGGCAGCTTACAAGAAGATATTGAAGGAAGAGGAAATTGCAGCGGTAGCAGAATATACATTGACGCTCAAAAAATAGTCGATGACTAAAAAAAAATATCACGCAATAGGGTTGATGTCTGGAAGTTCCTTGGATGGTTTGGATATTGCCTACTGTTCTTTTCAACTTGCTGATAGTAAGTCTTTCATTATCGAAAGTTGGAATATCGAAGTTGCAGAGACGCTTACCTACACTTCGGAATGGCAGGCTAAGTTAGCGCAGCTCATTCACGCTGATGCGCGCACTTTTGCGCAAGCCCACGTTCATTTTTCACGCTATTCCGCAGAATTAGTTAATCAATTTTTAGCAAAACATTCCATCGAACCCGATTTTATTGCCGCTCACGGACACACCATTTTTCACTTTCCAGAAGAGCATTTCACTACTCAAGTTGGAGAAGGTGCAGCACTTGCTGCCTTGACGGGCTATCCAGTTATTTGTGATTTCCGGACTTTCGATGTCGCGCTTGGTGGTCAAGGTGCACCTATTGCTTCAATTGCGGATAAGTATTTGCTTTCGGACTATGATTTTTGCTTGAATTTAGGAGGTATCGCGAATGTAACAAGTAATATCAATGGCAAATACGTTGCGTTTGATATTACAGGTGCAAATCAAGTGTTGAATGAATTGGTAGCAGAAATTGGCTTAGAATACGATGAAAACGGCGACTTGGCAAAGCGAGGAAAAGTAATTCTTTCCATTTTGGAGCATTCCAATCAATTACCTTTCTTAACAGCACCTTATCCCAAAACATTAGACAATCAATGGGTGAAAAAAGAACTGATTCCACTTTTTAAAGACACCAATTTTAAATTGAACGACCGTCTGCACACTTCTTGTGAACATACCGCATATCAAATTACATCATCTATCCAACAAATCATTGAGCGAGAAAATCTCAACAAATCTTCTTATCGTTTAATTGCAACGGGTGGCGGCGGCTACAATGCTTTTTTCATGCAATTGTTGCAAGAAAAACTATCGCATTTGAACGTTAGAACAGAACTACCCAATGAAACAATTATCGGTTTCAAGGAAGCGGCAATGATTGCCCTGATGGGCGTGATGCGTATTAACAATGTACCCAATTGTATGAGTAGTGTAACGGGTGCAGTTCACGATACCATCAATGGAGCGATTTATCAGGGTTGGAAGAAGCAGGTTTGAGAAAACCTCATTTTTCCAAAATTGTAAATACAAACTTGCAATGAAACAAATAAAAATACACGACCTTTTATTCAAGCCCTTTTTGAGTCAAGAAGAAATTACCAGTAGAATTGAGGATTTAGGAAAAGTGATTGAAAAAGACTATGCCAATAAGCGTCCAATTTTCATTTGTATTTTGAATGGTTCCTTTATGTTTACTGCTGACTTAGTGCGTGCAGCGAATATTGAGTGCGAGATTGCCTTCATGAAAGTCTCTTCCTATGAGGGAACGAGTTCGACAGGTACGGTAAAAACGATTTACGGAATTGATGTCCCACTCGAAAATCGACACATTATTATAGTGGAGGATATCGTGGATACGGGCAGAACGATGAAGAAATTACTCACCGATCTTACAGCACTCCAACCTACTTCCATTTCTACAGCTACCTTGTTACTTAAGCCTGATGCATTAGAATACTCCGATTTAAAATTAGACTATGTTGGCTTTGAAATTGAAAACAAGTTTGTGGTAGGTTACGGTTTGGATTATGATGAGTTGGGCAGAAATTGGAAGGAAATCTACCAGAAAGTTTAACCATTATTCAACCGCAAAACCACCAAAATCAACCGATTTCCTTCAAATATGTACTAAAAACTCACTCAAAAGCAGATTCCGCTAATTGATGTTTGCAAATCGCAAGCCTTTTTACTTAATTTGCCCCTGCTTTAGAAGAATGAGGTGAATAGTTTAAGTTTTTCACAGAATATTTTATACATTTATCGAAACATCCTGTAAAGACAGTGTTTTTGGGCCACTCTAAGTACGCTCTTGGCGTGAAGTAGAATGGCAGAAATGTGAAAAACCAATTTTCAAATGTGAAGGGTTAAGCCAAAGTTCACAATCGTCACACATAATCTTCAAAGTTTCAAAGTGTGGTCCACAAAATGGACGCGGTAACCAGAGAAAGCGCGGACTATGAGGGTTTT
>JBCDFY010000027.1:0-42575 GCA_039176995.1 Bacteroidota bacterium | reverse complement strand
TTAGGAAGTACGTCAAGTACCAAGAACAACAAGAGCGTCTTGCCGAAAATAATCAACAAAGTTTTGATTTTTAGCAGGGTCTTTCGAGCCCCCTTTGGGGGCAAATTAATACCACCTTCTTAGAAGGTGGATTCTTTATTTCAACCAAGGTTATGATTTGTATTTTCCGCATCAGCTCAAAAGTCGCTTGACTGCTTATGCGTTAAACATGGGCGGCGTAAAATGGAATATATATGGTGTCGGCAAAGGCTTTAGTAATGCTTCGGGTGGTTCGCCACCACGCTTTCGAGTGATAATGAATGGCTATAATAAAGAAGAACTGGAACGGCAAGCCGAAAACTTTGCGGAAAAACTATTAAAACATCCGCGCATTCAAAAAGTGAATACAGAAGCTAATATCAATTGGTGGGAAAAAGATTTGTACGAATACGAATTGCGATTCAACCAAGCAAAAATGGCAATGGCAGATATTAATGCCTTGCAAATGCAGCAAATGGTACAATCTTTTGATCGAACGACTTATCGAGATGGCGTGCTGCCGAATGGAGAAGCGTTTCGTTTGGTAGCTACGGATTTACCTAGAAAAGATTTGTGGATTTTACAAAATGAGACGCAGCGATTGGATAGTAGCAAAGTGCTGTTCTCCAAATTGGCGAGTTTGGAGAAGCAAAAAGTGAGCGCAAGTATCCATAAGGAAAATCAACAGTACATCCGTGTGCTTGAGTTTGAATATACCGGTTCGGCTCGTTTTGGCAGCAAATATTTAGACGAGACCATGGAAATTATGCGTAAAGAAATGCCATTGGGCTATACGATGGAGCGCAAGACTTGGCAATTTGGCTCGGAGCAGAAAAAGCAATACGTCCTATTATTATTGGTCATTGCTTTGATTTTCTTCGTGTGTACCTTGCTATTTGAGTCATTGAAACAAGCTTTAATGATCGTATTGCTCATTCCAATTTCCTTCATTGGCATTTTCTTGACTTTCTATTGGTTTGACTTTCCCTTCGATCAAGGTGGCTATATTGCTTTCGTTTTATTGAGCGGCATCGTCGTAAATAGTCTTATTCTAATCGTCAACGACTTTAATCAATATCGAAAATCTAATTCGCAACGCTCTACTTTACAATTGTACATCAAAGCCTTTCACCACAAAATCATACCTATATCATTAAGTATCATTTCTACGGCTTTGGGTTTGATTCCATTTTTACTGCACGGGCAACAAGAGGTCTTTTGGTTTGCTTTGGCAGTAGGAACGATTGGAGGGCTATGGTTTTCCATTCTAGTGATTATGTTTTTGATTCCTGTGTTTTTTGTGAAGAGAGAGCTGCCACAAAACTCTTCTTTTGACGGATTTACGACCTAAATCGTTAAAAAACCTTAAAATCGTCATCACTATTTAGATTTAATCGTTTACAGAAAAAATTTGTCAACCGAATTTCTTTTCGCAAATCACGATTGCTATGACGACGTTGAAAATGTTCCTAAGTAGTTTATTTTTATTAAGTATTTTTAGCTGGAAGAATGAAGCAACTCAACCACTCCTCTTAGAAGTGGAAAATATTGAAGTAGCAAAAGGACACATTTGGTTTGGTGTTTATGATTCTGAGCAGAGTTTTTTGAATGAGGAAAAGGCAGTTGCTATTTTTGGTGAAGCGGTGAAGAAGGAAGGTACCTTACAAATTAAGTTCGATCAAATTCCTTTTGGTACTTATGCGATTGCCGTTTTTCATGATGTGAATAATAATGGAACGCTAGATCAAACTTTTGTGGGTATTCCGAAGGAACCGTTTGCGTTTTCGCAAACTCTGCGAAGTAAATGGAGAGCACCTGAATATGAAGAAATGAAATTTAGTTTTCGACAGGCGAATCAGAAGCTAAAGTTTAAGTTGGAGAGTTGGTGATTTTGTGATTTAGAACTTGGAGATTTTCAAAAATCTCCAAGTTCTGGAAACCGTCCCTCTTAAAATAAATATCCTAAAGAAACACTCAACACATTTCCTTTTCCGTTAAAGTCAATTATAGCATCGTCATTAAAATTATCAGTTAAACCAAAGTCGTAATTGATGTCCACTGTCACTTTTCCCAAATCCAAGCCTGCACCTACAACGGCTCCTAAGTTTACTGATTTATAATCTGATCTTGTGATCAATAAGCTGTTATCATTTACATTGAGTGGAAACAATCCAACACCACCGATGTGTGCTCTCAAAGCAAAAGCATCGGCATTGATGATCGAAGTACCGATCAAAACAGGTACGCGAATAGTTTGTAAAGCAATATCATCCGTTAAAAGATCTTCGATTATGCCATCTTCCCCGAAATCTGCTCTCAATGCGTAGTAGTGCGCACCTGGCTGGAAGTAAATTTTATCACCAATTCGCAAATCCAAACCAGCGTGGAAACCCGTCTTTCCATCTACTTGGTAATTTCCATCTTCTGCGCTGACATCGTATGCGTTGATACCAATTTTTGGATTTACTTTTACTTGTGCAGATAGAATGCCAATGCTGAAAGTTAGCAACACTGCTAGGACTAATAATTTTCTCATAATTCGGATAATTTATTTGTTTTTTAATGCGTGATTCGTTGATCAAATCACTTTGTATTAATCATTAAAAAAGGCTAGTTCATTACGCAAAGCAGCCCTTTTTAACAGTTTTTAATTGAGTTGCCCATTTTTAGCCTCTCTTTTCAATTCATCATTTGCAATGATCGCAACTTCGACTCTACGGTTCTCTTGTCTTCCTAAATCAGTATCATTAGTTGCCACAGGTTGTTCTTCACCGTATCCTTTGATAACCAAACGATTACCACCTACCCCTTGGATTTTTAAATAATCTGCTACTGCATCCGAACGCTGCTTCGAGAGCTTCATATTATAAGTATCTGCACCTTTGCTGTCGGTATGTCCTTCGATCAAAATATTAGTTTCTCCATACTCTGATAAAGTACTTGCTAAATTGCGCAAGTTTTGCTTGGTTTCGCCTCTCAAAGCATAAGAATCAAAATCAAACAACAAACCTGAATCGAATGTAATCAGTATTCCTTCACCCACTCTTTCTACATCTGCATCTTCTAGTTCACGCTCCAATTCATCCGCTTGCTTATCCATGTATCTTCCAATCAATGCACCTGCTGTTCCGCCAACGGCTGCTCCGATGATAAATCCAACGGCAGTTTTATCCTTCTCTTTTCCAATCAATCCACCAATTGCACCACCCGCAGTTGAACCGATAATCGCGCCTTGTCCTGATTTGCTCGTCGTTTTACAAGCAGTCATGGAAAACAACCCTAAAACGGCTATGTACAAAAATCCTTTAAATCTTTTTAAGTTATTCATTTTCAGCATGTTTCGTTATTAATTTGGTTTTAAAAAACCATTGTCATTTAATGTGCAACTCACTCCTCACTCTTGCTTTTATCAATAGTAAAAGGCGAAAGTGTGCAATCGTGTTTGGTTTAGTTCATAAGATTAGCGTTTTCTTAACGTCAAATATTCGTCTTCAAAGAACAATGATTTTACAAACTAGAGATCGGTAAGAATTCTATAAATCGGGTGAGCCCCTTATCTTTGTAGTCCAAATTTCAAAAGCTGATTTTTTGACAACACTATTTTGAAATGCTGAAATGTTAGTATCAGCATTGTTTTTAAAGATGAAACTTGATTTTAAAAATGAATTATAGAAACATACTATTTAGCATATTATCATTGCTGTTGATGATGAGTTGTGCCGAGCCAGTGAACGAGAACTATGCAGAAGAAGCGAGCAATGCAGATTATGTGCACCGTTCGATGAGAAAGATAACGGATGTCATCGTGCACGATATTTTTTCGCCTCCAGTGGCGAGTCGAATTTATGCTTACTCTAGCATTGCAGCCTACGAAGCATTGCAGCAGAACTATCCTGACTATCAGAGCCTTGCAGGACAATTGACCGCTTTAAAAAGTATGCCGCAGCGAATAGCAGGGGAGGAGTACTGTTTTCCTTTGGCAAGTACGCACGCTTGTTTGACAGTTGGAAAAGCCTTGATTTTTTCAGAAGCAAAAATAGAAATCTTTGAAGCGGAGCTGTATCAGGAATTCAAAGATATTCAGATGCCAACAGACGTTTATGAACGTTCCATTTCATATGGAAAAGAAATAGCACAGGCTGTTTTGGCATGGGCAGATAAAGACAATTACAAACAGACGCGAACCTTTCCAAAATATTCTATCAATGATGAAGAAGGTCGCTGGAAACCTACACCGCCTGATTATATGGATGGCATCGAGCCGCATTGGATGAAAATCCGTCCATTTGTTTTGGACTCTGCGCAGCAGTTCTCTCCAGCACCACCAACGCCTTATGATATGGATAAAAACAGTCAATTTTATAAGGAATTAATGGAAGTTTATACCGCTCTGGATAAAGAGACTGAAGAACGCTTGGCGATTGCCGAATTTTGGGATTGTAATCCCTACGTTTCTCATCATAAAGGACACGTGATGTTTGCTACAAAGAAAATTACACCTGGTGGACATTGGATGGGTATCGCAAAAATTGCGGCACTGAAAGATGAAGCAGATATGATGAAAACGGTTTATACCTATGCCAAAACTGCCATCGCGCTTGCAGATGGTTTCATCAGCTGTTGGGATGAAAAATATCGCAGTAATTTGATCCGTCCAGAGACAGTTATCAATGCCCATGTAGATGAAAATTGGACACCCGTTTTACAAACGCCCCCATTTCCAGAATACACGAGTGGACACAGCGTTATTTCAAGAGCAGCAGCGGTGACTTTGACTTCTATTTATGGTGATAACTTCTCTTTTGTGGATAGTACGGAGGTGGATTATGGGTTACCTATTCGGAGTTACGAATCCTTTTACGCTGCATCCGAAGAAGCTGCTGTGAGTCGCTTATACGGCGGGATTCACTATCGTCCAGCGATTGATGAAGGTGTGAAACAAGGGCAGCAAGTTGGAGAATTTGTAGTGAAAAGTCTTGAAATGAAAAAAGAGCAAGTGAGTGCTTTGGAATAAAGAGAATTGGACAAACTTTTGTAGTTTCGCGCTGCTTTAAAATACGTCGGGTTCAAATCAACGTACTAATAGTTAAACAAATCAACAATAGTATTATGGGTAAAGGAGATAAAAAAAGTAAGAAAGGGAAAATTAAAATGGGTTCTTACGGTAAGACTCGTCCTAAAAAGAAAAAAAATAGCTTCACTAAAAGTGCTGAGAAAGCAGTAGAATAGATGGGGCGGCAGTTGGCTAATGATTATTAATTCATCAGCCAACTGCATATTCTTCGAAGTATCACTTTCCTTTTTTAGCTCAAAAAGCTGGTCATCTTCTTTCCATGCTTGCCACTATTTTTAAAGAACAACGTCCTTTTCTAATACTGTTCACTCTATTTTTATTGATGGGAGGCATTCTTTTGCTAATTATTGAAAAAGGAGACGCTGTTTTGTTTTTTAGTGCCAATCGCACAACGTTCACCAATTTCTTTTTTGTTTGGACCACTCGGTTGGGAGAAGCAGTTCCTTACTTAGTCTCGATTCTACTTTTTCTCTACTTAAAAAAATACATTTTTGCAGCTGCTATTCCAGTTGTAGCAGTAGTTGTGACACTGGTGGCAGCTTTATCCAAACGCTATTTTGCACACTATCGTCCTGCTACTTTTTTCGAGGAATTGGATTTGTTAGATCAAATTATTTTTGTTGAGAATGTGTATGTGAATCAAGGTGCAAGCAGCTTTCCGTCTGGACATACGATGTCTGCTTTTGCAATTTATTTTTTTTTAGCACTTAGTCTTCCAAAGCATAAAATTTGGAACGCCATTTTTTTCTTACTTGCATTTTTCGTCGGACTCTCGCGCGTTTATTTGGTGCAGCACTTTTTAGAGGATGTTTATCTAGGAGCAATTATTGGAGTTTTGCTAGGACTTTTGGTATTTCTTTTTGCAGAGAAGGTTACTTTGGCTAGTGTACCTAACAAATACCTAAAATCTTGATCATATCTCATCAATTAGGTATTGTAAAAATCTCTACCTCTTTCTAATATTGTACGCTATTCGGATTGGGTCTAAAAGCAATTACATAAGTGTATATCTTTTGCTTTTCAGACAATAAAAGCGTAATTGTTTATCATAATAATCACAGCAGTTAGTTTCACATAGATCGGTCATATTTTTTGTTCAAGAGCTTGTCTGAAAAATTATTTAACTGATGGTCAATAGGTTGTGGTTCACGCTTGAGGCGGACACGTCTGGCTAAGAAAGAATTTATGAGTCCGTATGGATAAATCAATTATTTCAACGACAGTTTACCCGTTATAGGGGTTTATAAGGCATTGGTTATCAGAATGATAAAGTTTAGATAAGCTCTAAGGCAAATTGGGTTTTCAAGTAGCTCCTGTAGTGAAATGAAACCATTCTTGTACAACTTGAGCCGTTTTAAAAACTATGTGAACTCTATAAAGATGCTATATGAGTTATGTGGTAAAGAATTACATAAAATCAATAAATTAATGAGAAAAGTACTCTTATTAGGATTGTTGTTCAGCGTTCTCTTTGCTTGTGAATCAACAGGTAATAAAGAAGAGCAGCAGGAGGAAAAAGAAGCCGTAGTGAATGTTTACACACATCGCCACTATGAAGTAGATCAGAAATTGTTCGCGCAATTTGAAGAAACGACAGGCATTAAAGTGAATGTGGTGAACGCCAGTGCGGATGAATTAATGCAAAAAATGGAATCCGAAGGCGAGGCGTCCCCAGCGGATGTTTTGATCACGGTGGACGCGGGTCGTTTAGTCCGAGCGAAGGAAAAAAATCTATTACAATCGGTCGATTCAGAGCAACTAGAAAGTATTCTCCCAAGCCACTTGATCGATACGGATAAGCAGTGGTTTGCACTGACGAAGCGTGCTCGGGTTATCGTTTATGCCAAAGATCGTGTGCAACCAGAACAGCTTTCCACTTATGAAGCCTTGACAGAAGATCAGTGGCAAGATAAAGTGTTAATCCGCTCATCATCAAATATTTACAATCAATCACTTCTAGCGTCGATCATTGCTAATAATGGCGAAGAGGCTGCTCGCGAATGGGCAGCAGAAATGGTTGATAATATGGCAAGAGCACCAAAAGGCAATGATCGTGATCAGATGAAAGCAGTCGTAGCGGGTGAAGGAGATTTGGCTGTGGTTAATACTTATTATGTTGGAAAATTGTTGAATTCTAAGGATGCGGAAGAAGTAAAAGTAGGCGAAAGTATCGGCATCTTTTTCCCAAATCAAGATGGACGAGGTGCGCATATCAACATCAGTGGGGCAGGAGTGGCGAAGTACGCTCCGAACAAGGAAAATGCGATCAAATTCATTGAGTTTTTGGCAGGAAAAGAGGCACAACAAGTTTTTGCACAGGCGAATTATGAATATCCAGTTCATCCAGAAGTGGAAGCAGCAGATTTGCTGAAATCTTGGGGCGATTTCAAAGAAGATGAATTGCCATTGAGCAAATTGGGGGAAAATAATAAAACGGCAAGCATGGTTTTTGATGCAGCAGGATGGAGGTAATGTGATTGTTGAATCGTTGATTTGTTTATCTATTGATTGGACAATGTATCGTCAAGAGATAAGCAAATCATACTTATTTCCCTTCTTATTTTTCAAGCATAATTTTATTTTAAATTAATACATCTATCAGCAATTAAACAAATCAATAAACTCCAACGCGACTTCAGTCACTGGTCCATTTGGTCACTTCTGCTGACGCTCTCTTTGGCATTGCCAACGCTTGTTATTTTCGTAAAATTATTTGCTGGTGCAGGGGAGACTTGGGGACACATCGTAGAATATTTGCTACTACGATACTTGAGCAATTCATTTTATTTGGCAATAGCGTGTAGCTTGTTGACAATCCTTTTGGGTGTGAGCACCGCTTGGTGGAGTACGCGCTACGAATTTCCACTGCGTAAACCACTCGAATGGTTATTGATTCTGCCGTTAGCTATTCCCTCTTACACTACTGCTTACGCTTATGCTGGTATCTTCGACTACGGCGGTTCGCTAGAGTTATTGTTGCGACCGCTTTCCTGGGGTATTCCAAAAGTGGACGTGATGAATATTCATGGTTTAGTTCTTGTGCTAAGTATTTCGCTCTATCCTTATGTTTACGTTGCTTGCCGTGCTTTCTTTTTACATCAGTCTCAAAACCTAATCGAAGCAGCTCAGTTGCTAGGTGGAAACTCCATTCGCAATTTCTTCAAACTCATCTTGCCAATTGCTCGACCTGCTATTGTTGGTGGTGTCATTTTAGTTTTAATGGAAGTGTTGAATGATTATGGCGCGGCAAAATATTATGGTGTTAATACTTTTACGACGGGCATTTTTAAGGCATGGTTTGGTTATGAAGAAATTGAAACTGCTGTTTATCTGGCAGCATTGTTGCTAGCGATGATTTTTTCACTCATTTTCTTAGAACAGTGGCAACGTAGGCGTAAAAAATTCACAAGTCAAGATAAAAGTCGAAAGCCTTTGAAGCGTATTTTACTTTCTAAACCGAAGCAATATTTATTGCTTGGAATGATCGCTTTGCCCGCTATTTTTGGCTTTCTAATTCCAGTTGCGCAATTGCTCTACTGGGCGTTTTTGACTTACGAAAGTGTGCTTAAAGCGAGCTTTTTTAGCATCGCTTTGCAGAGTCTATTGATTGCTACCTTGGCGGCAGTTGCTTGTGTGTTATTTGCAGTTCTGCTGCTGTACACGAGTCATTGGAACTACCTGAAAAGCATCAAAAGTCTTTCCAAATTTGGAGTTTTGGGCTACGCTATTCCTGGTGCAGTCATTGCCGTAGGTATCTATATTCCAAGTCTTTATGTAGATCGTTGGTTGATGAAAATGCTTGGTGCTAAAGTAGGTTTGATTTTGACAGGAACAATCATTGCTTTGATTTATGCTTACGTTGTTCGGTTCTTAGCAGTTGCATATAATCCAATTGCCTCGGGCAGAGAAAAGATTCAAAATACGCTTGTAGAGGCTTCCTATTCCTTGGGAAAAGGCACACTTTTCACTTTTTTTAAGATCGAATTTCCACTACTCCAAACGGCTATATTCAGTGCAATGATTTTAGTTTTCATTGATGTGATGAAAGAATTGCCCCTTACCTTATTACTCAAACCTTACGAGGTACAAACCCTAGCCGTAAAAGCCTATGAATATGCGAGTGATGAATTGGTAATGGAAGCGGCATTACCTTCTTTATTGATTATTTTGACGGGCGTATTGCCTGTGATTATTTTGAATAAATTAATAAGAAGAGATTAAATATATGCTACTACAAACACAAAATCTCTCTAAAAATTTTGGAACAGTCAAAGCACTTGACCAAGTTTCTTTTCAATTGGAAACAGGTAAAACGTATTCCATCGTTGGAGAAAGTGGAAGTGGCAAAACGACGCTTGCACGTTTAATTACAGGCTTGGAACGACCTGATTTTGGAAGCATTCATTTGAATGGAAAATTGATCGCTTCGGGTAGCTTTCATTTGTCAGCCGAAAAGCGTGCAGTGGGTTTGGTATTTCAAGATTACGCACTCTTTCCACATTTGACTGTAGAGAAAAATATTGAATATGGAATCGCCAAAACGAAAGACAAAAAACGGATTGTAGAATCCCTGCTAACATTGGTCAATTTAGAAGGATATGGGAGTCGCTATCCGCATGAATTATCAGGTGGACAGCAGCAGCGCGTTGCACTGGCACGTGCCTTAGCTCCTGAACCTCAATTGCTTATCTTAGATGAACCATTTAGTAATTTAGACACCAGCTTGCGCAATTATCTACGTACAGAACTCTTCAATATCCTTCAGCAAACAGGCGTTTCTTCCATTTTTGTGACGCATGATACCAAAGACGCACTTGCTGTTTCCGATGAAATTCTAATTCTGAGAAATGGTCAGTTATTACAGCAAGCGACTCCTGAAAAACTCTATCAACAACCTGCCACCCCTTACATAGCACAACTATTTGATTTCCTTGTCGCGCTATCTCCTCAATTAGTTCAAAAGTTTGGTTATTCTTGCCAACCTAATCGCAAATACTATCTTCGCAGTCGCGATTTTAAAATTAATCAAGATACTGATTATCAGATAGCTACACAAGTAAAGCGTAGTGTTTTCATGGGAACCTATTATACTACTTATCTTCAAATAGAAGAAGAAGAAATAATGATAGAGCATCAAGAAGAATTAAAGCAAACCACTATGAATTTAGGTTGGCAAGAAGCAGATTTATTGATCTTTGATTAAATGTTATTTATTCCTCATTAATCACCTCCTTCGGATTCAATAGTGCCGCTCGAATTGCTTGAGAACCTACCGTTAACCAAGCAATAATTACGACTATAGCAGCGGCAACTAAGAAAAATCCAATATTCAAATTGATGTGATAGCTAAAGTTATTCAACCAATTGCTAGTAAGATGATATGCAATTGGAACACCAATTAGAATGGCAACCAAGACCAAACGTGTAAAATCCTTTGTAATCAGTAAAATGATATTTGAAACACTTGCACCTAGAACTTTTCGTACGCCAATTTCTTTCTTTTTTCTGTTCGCAGTAAAAGCAGCTAGACCAAATAATCCTAAGCAAGAAATCAATATAGCGATACCTGCAAAGAAGCGCGAAAGCACAGCAACCCGACTCTCTGCGGCATAAAGTGATTGAAAATCATCATCCAAAAAAGTGTAGTTAAATTCAAATCCAGGGTTGTAGTTCTTATAAAATTTTTGCAATTCTGCAATAGCCAATTGTTCCTTTCCTTTTTCAATTTTTACGATTACTTTATCAAGGTTTCCTTGGCTGTATCTTATAAAAAAAGGACCAATAGAACGATGCAAAGATTCAAAATGAAAATCTTCCGCTATTCCGATGATCTCATATTGCTTTTCCCAAAGGTCAAAGGTTTTTCCGACTGGATTTTTCAATCCCATTGCCTCAATTCCAGCTTCATTGATGATGATTTTTGAAGATTCTTCTCCAAATTGACTGGCAAAACTTCTTCCTTGGGAGAGTTTGACATCTAGCAATTCTAGTGCATCATAATTAACGGACAAATGGTTGAATCGAATTTGTTTCTCGGGGTCTCTTCCTTCCCAATTGAATTGACCAC
Organism: Bacteroidota bacterium; assembly: GCA_039176995.1. Taxonomy (GTDB): domain Bacteria; phylum Bacteroidota; class Bacteroidia; order Chitinophagales; family Saprospiraceae; genus JAAUTG01. Next base: position 31,416 of record JBCDFY010000027.1, on the reverse strand, counting down.
CAGTGGAGGCAGTTCTTCCAACAAAGCTGCCCCACATACTGGACGCGTTTAAAATATGTGGTAATTTTTTGACTTCTGATGCTAAGGTCTCGGGATTTTTGATGCCTTTTCCTTCCAAGGAAAAATAAAGAACCTGCTCTTTTTCATAGCCCAAGTTCTTGTCTTGTATGTATTCTACTTGCTGGTAAACAACTGTCACTGCAATAATGAGCACTAGAGAAAGCACAAACTGAAAGACCACTAAACCTTCTCTTGCCCAAAGTTCTACGATAGAATTGTGGATTTTGCCCTTGAAAATCGCTGTGGGCTTGAAACCAGACAAATGAAAAGCAGGATAGCTTCCTGCGAATATTCCAGTGAGGAACGTAATGCCAAAAAGTACGAGCATTAATTGAGGTTGGAAAGACAAAGAGAGCTGCTTGTCTGTAACTTGATTGAATTGCGGTAGCAGCAAAAAGACTAAAGCAATAGCGACGACCAAAGCAAGGCTAGTTAGCAAAATGGCTTCTCCTAAGTATTGAGTAATCAGGCTTTTACGATCTGCACCTAATGTTTTCTTAACGCCTACTTCTTTCATTCTGACTGTACCTCTCGCCGTAGACAAATTCATAAAATTGATGCAAGCAATCAATAAGATAAAAACGGCAATTAAAGAGAATAATCTGACATAAGTGATGCGTCCACCTGCTTGCTTCCCATCCTCAAATTTATCATTCAAGTATCGATCTGCGTAGGCTTGTAAAAAGAGTTCTATTTCATCGTTTTCGCGCTTAGTAGCAATATAGTTTTTAATCTTTGTGTTGAAGTTTTCGACATTTGTTCCTCCTGCTAGTAGTGCATAAGTTTCCGCATTATAATTGCCCCAATGCATACTTCTACCAAGCATTTCTTTATAAAACTCGAAGGAGAATGTAACCTCAAATTGTTGAGAAGAATTACTAGGTAAATCTTTGAAGACACCAGAAATAACCGCCTGATTACCAAACTGATCTAAATTCCAATCTACAGTTTTACCGATCAAATTCTCAGTAGTATTGAATAAGCGCATGGCGACACTTTCAGAAATCGCAATTGCATTTTTTGCTGGCAAGAGTTCCTTTGAATTACCATCCAAAATAGGGTAGGAGAAGAGCTGAAAATACTGATTGTCTACAAATTGTCCTTTTGTTTTGATCTTCTGATTGTCTACACTCAGCACAAAACTAGAAGGAAACATCCCCGATGCACTAGCCGTTTTTTCTATTTCAGGCATCTCTTCTTCTATCGTTTCTCCCAATTCTGCGGGCGACCAACGCCAAGTTTCAACGCCTGCATCATTTGGGTGATTGCTCATAAATTGATACACCTCATTTTCATGGAACTGATCGAAAGAACGCTCATCATTCACCCAAAGATAAATGAGCAACGCGCAAGCCAAACCTGTGGATAATCCAATTAAATTGATGAAAAAGGAGTTTTTATGACGTAAGAAATTGCGAAACGTGGACTTGAGTATGTGCTGAAACATAGTACAGTTATTAATTTATAATACGTTTTACAACAAGTATGCCGAAAATACAAGATTCTGGTTATCAATGAATTATTTTTAGAATTGAACGTTTGAATGTCTAAATATGGACACTCGTTGTTCGGAAGTGAACTGTATTTTGAGCTGCAATCCAAAAAACACTATTCACAATTCGATAAATACTTTTGAAATTGCTTATTTAGCGCGACAAAACGAAATTTAAAACGAATGAGCAATTCTCTAGCAACTTTAGACTGGGTCGTCATCATCGGCTATTTTCTTCTACTCTTGGGCGTCGCTGCTTGGGTAATTATGCAAAAGCAGAAAACCTCGGAAGACTACTTCCTTGCTGGTCGAAATATGGGATGGTTCGTCGTCGGCGCATCCATTTTTGCTTCCAATATCGGTTCGGAGCACGTTGTCGGTTTAGCGGGTTCTGGTGCTGGTGATAAATTTCCTTTGCTCATCTATGAATTGCATGCTTGGATAGTCGTATTGCTCGGCTGGCTTTTCCTTCCTTTCTATGTGCGAAGTGGTGTCTTCACCATGCCTGAATTTTTGGAAAAAAGATTTGGACCTCGTGCGAGATGGTTTTTGTCTTTATTCAGTTTGGCGGCTTACGTACTGACTAAAGTTTCGGTGACTTTATACGCTGGAGGTATTGTCATTTCTACGCTTTTGGATATTACCTTTATGCAAGGAGCACTAGCGACCGTCGTTCTGACTGGAATTTATACGGTACTTGGAGGAATGCGCGCTGTTGTTTATACTGAAACTCTACAAGCAGTCATTTTGGTCATCGGCGCAGCTACGCTAACCTTTCTCGGATTGAATGCTGCAGGTGGTTGGAACTCCGTCGTAGAAACCGTTGGTCCGGAATACATGGATATGTGGCGTTCGATGGATGATGAAGACTATCCTTGGCACTGGTTGGTGCTTTCTTCTTCCATAGTCGGTATTTGGTATTGGTGTACGGATCAAGTGATTGTACAGCGTGTTTTAACTGCTAAGAATATCAAAGAAGGACGTCGTGGAAGTATTTTTGGCGCATTTTTGAAATTGATGCCTGTATTTTTGTTCTTGATTCCAGGAGTGATTGCGTTGGTACTCAAAATGCGTGGAGAACTGATGTGGGACAAACCTGACCAAGCCTTTCCTGCTTTGATGATGCACGTCTTGCCTGCTGGTCTGAGAGGTTTAGTTGCTGCTGGTTTGATGGCAGCTTTGATGTCTTCCCTAGCTTCCGTTTTCAATAGTTGCTCAACATTATTCACAGTTGATATTTACAAAAAAGTCAACCCAAACGCTTCTGAAAAGCAATTGGTAAGAATTGGTAGAATTGCGACGGCAGTTGTAGTCGTACTTGGAATTCTTTGGGTACCAGTCATTGAAAAATTAGCAGATGGCGCGCTTTACGGTTACTTACAAAACGTGCAAGCCTATATTGCGCCACCGATCACCGCAGTCTTTTTACTTGGAATTTTCTCTAGTCGAATTAACTACAAAGGTGCATTAGCGACTTTGTTTTCTGGACTATTTATCGCTGCCATTCGACTAACCTTAGAGGTATTCAAGGATTCCTTGCCAACAGATTCGCTTTGGTTCGCCATCGCCGATATGAATTTCTTGAAGTTCTCTTCTTTCTTCTTCTTATATTGTGTAGCAGTTGCCGTTTTGGTTTCTATTTTCACACCACAACCAAGCAAAGCACAATTAGAAGGTCTGACGATGGGCACATTGACGGCGGAGCAAAAAGCGGAAAATCGGGGCAGCTACAATTGGATTGATATTGTTGCTTCGGTATTCATTATCGCGATTGTTATTTTTGTGATGGTATATTTTAGTTAGTGAAAAATCAAAAGTGGACATGTTTTTAAAATTTTTGGAGTCGCAGACAAAAAATCTTTTCCATACGGCTTTTATGTAAGGAAGACTTTTTGCTTACTCCAGGAGGTTCTTAAGGACGAAAAGCATCAAAAATCGTCAATTTTTGATGCTTTTTGTCCTTGGAATCTCTAGCAGAAAGTCTTTTCACCTTTGAAAAAAGGCTTTCTGCGAATTCTGGAAACGAAATACTCAATTTTCAGTTTATGCCCACTTTTGAAAGTAAAAAAAGATGCGTATTCAATAAATCCTGATGGAATTGGATGGACTAGATGTTGATCTAAATTCTAAAATAATTCGCTCTTGGTAAGTATCATTCGATATTTATGCAATTTGATATGCACACGGATTAAATTTTCTGATCAATTTTTACTCTTGTTTTCCATATCTTTGGAAAATGAAAAAGATAATCACCTTTGCAATAGTTGCTTGCCTATTGGGTTCTTGTCGCGTAGTCAAATACGCTAAATTCTACCTTTCTAAGAATCATCAGAAACCTAAATTTGATGAGCAAGTTATTCACCACGATGAAAACAATATCTTCCAATTCAAGCGAGGACTATCTTACTACGATAGTCTAATTGCAAACCTAGAATATCGAGTGTCTAATTACAAGCCGAAAAAGTACCCAAGCAGAATGTCGCTCGATGAATATTTAGATGAAGTTACTAAAACGACTGCTTTTTTAGTCATTAGAAATGATAGTATTTTGTACGAACGCTACTTCGGTGGTTTTGATGAATTTTCTCAATTACCTTCCTTTTCTGTAGCCAAATCTTTTACTTCTGCTTTAGTCGGCATTGCGGTACAAGAGGGGTTCATTAAAAGCATCAACGATCCAGTGACAAAATACATCGAAGAAGTACGCGGTCTAGCTCCAGAATGGGAAGAACTGACCGTAGAACATTTGCTAAATATGCGTTCAGGCATTGATTTCAATGAAGACAGTTATCAAAATCCTTACGCTACGATTGCGGATTTGTACATGAAGAAAAATGTAGTAAAAGTGATCCAAAAGATGGAATTCAAGCATCCGCCAGGCACTCGCAATTATTACAGCAGCATGGATACGCAGATTCTAGGTTTGATTGTGCAGCGCGCAACAGGAAAGAGTTTAGCAGCCTACATGGAAGAAAAAGTATGGAAACCAATTGGCATGGAGAGCGATGCTAGATGGTTTGTGGATAGTAAGAAATATGGAATTGCTAAAGCCTTTTGTTGCTTGCATCCTATTGCGCGAGATTATGCCAAATTCGGTAGATTGTATTTGAATAACGGTAATTGGAATGGGCAACAAATTATAGACCAATCTTGGGTAGAGCATTCTATGCAACCTGATTTTGATAATAATTGCTATCAATATCAATGGTACAGCGGAGGAAAAGGCTACAATCAAGAGCAAGATGAAGATGGAAAATGGCGAGTGAAGCTGTATGCAGATTCATTAGCGGCAGTTCAAGCCATCGAAAATCCTGAGTATCAAACTGTTCGTCCTTCGGTAAGACAAAAAGGCAAATGGTACATCCGAAACTGTGGCTCTGAATTTTATGCCTTGGGTATTTTTGGTCAAGAACTGCACGTTTTTCCAGAAGAAAATCTAATTTTTGTTCGACTTGGTGAGCGTTGGGATACGCCTACTCGAAATATCATTTATCAGATTAAGAAAGCGTTATCTTCCAATAATTGAAATATGTCATACTGTCTTCTATAAAAAGGCACCATGACGTAATCACCGATTCTGTAAAGTTACTTTGTTTTATTCTGTAGTAACTCCCCCAAGCTTTTCTTCAAATCAGCATACTCTGATTCCGAGATAATATCATTCTGCCACAGCCAGAGGTAGTTTTTGAATTGCATTTTGCTAGGCAAATCTTCATCCACAAAGCCGTATTTGTTTTTCAGGTAATTTTTGGAGGCTTGTATGAGTTGATTAGCAAATTCAATGCCTTGGTCGTGGTTTTTTCTATTTAAAATTAAGAAAATTGGTTTTCCTTTAGTTTTAATTTCTAGCATAGTACGCTTGAAGAAAAATTGAGGAGAAAGAAATGCAAGTATCAAGATCATAACAATGGGGACTAACAATAGAAAACTTGCTCCCCAGATAATCCAAACGAAGAATACAGAAAATAAAATTAGTACAGGAAAACAACCTCCACCTGAATACACCTTTGAATTAGTTTCGTAACGGTGACTAATCTCGTCTAACTTATGAAACCATGTTTCTTTGCCGATGAATAAATCATGACGCGTTATTGATATTTGATGATCACGGAGTTCAATGCTCTGTCTGCGGAAAATATCTTTTGTCTCAAATTTTGAAACCATTAGATTGAATTTAGAGGTTTTATCAAATCATAACTCAAATGTATCATTTTTAAGTGAATAAAATAGGATTTAATTCTTTTTTTGATTGCAAAATGTGGACACACTAATATCTTTTGTGTTCCTTTGTTTCTTCTGTGGTTCAAAAATTAAGGTTTTACATTTACAGCTCCATCCTTCTTAAATTTTCTAACAATTCTACTAAAAAGGTTCTGCATTTTAAAACAACTTTAACGCCCTCCGCACAAGAATTCAAGCCCTTCAAGTTGTTATATACAGCAAACAACAATCGCACACCGCTGCCCTTCCTAACGTTTCTATCATAAAGCAATCAATAGCATTATAGGGATTTTGAAAACGAGAAAGAAATGAATCCTTTCTTGTTTTCAAAGAGGATTTTGGACAGGAATACATCTATTCCTGCTGAAGACCTTTTTTTGAAATTTGATGCAATCAAAATTTTTCAAAAAAGATATAGAAGCGGGTGACTATTTAGCAATAAAGAGTCTTTGTTGAAGTCAAACACTAGCCGTATAAACCTTAGTGCCTTATTGGTTCAAAACAACAAGGAAAACAGTCACCAATTTAATCATAATCAAAACTAGACAAGACATGACTATGAGTAGAATAATAGTGTTGCTATCGCTATTGGTGTTGGGTATAGTCGATACTTTTTCCCAATCCTTTGGTCGCAACAAGCCGCAGTATGAGAAATTTGGTTTCGAGGTCGTGAAAACGCCTTCTTTCGATATATATCACTATTTACATAACGATAATTGCCTACACGACATCGTTAATTGGAGTGAGCAGTGGTATGATTTTCACCAAAGCGTTTTGGATGATACCATTCAAGGACAAAATCCGATGATTTTGTATAATAATCATCCTGATTTTCAGCAGACGAATGCGATTCAAGGTTCGATTGGTGTAGGAACAGGTGGAGTCACCGAAGCCTTCAAAAACCGAGTAATTTTTCCTTTTGCGATGTCTAACCAACAAACGCACCACGTATTGGGACATGAGTTGGTGCACGCCTTCCAATACAATATGATTCTGCGAGGCGATTCGACCAATATTCGCAATTTATCCAATTTGCCGTTGTGGATGGTGGAAGGTTTGGCGGAGTATCTATCCATCGGTAGAGTAGATGCAAACACCGCCATGTGGATGCGCGATGCGGTGCTGCAAGATGATGTACCAGAATTGAAGGATTTGAATAATCCAAAGTATTTTCCTTATCGCTATGGACATATGTTTTGGTCGTTTGTGACAGGCTTGAAAGGCGATAAGGTCATCAAGCCTTATTTCGTGGAAACCGCAAAATATGGTATTGAAGTTGCCACACGTAACAACTTTGGAATGAGCTTGGAGAACCTCTCTTCGCTTTGGGTGAATGGTTTGAAAAACTACTACAAAGAGCAATTGGGAGATCGCAAAGAGCAGACGGTCGGTGAAGTGCTAGTTAATCGCAAGAACGGAGGACGCATGAATATTGCACCTCAGATTAGTCCGAATGGTCGTTATATGATTTTCTTGTCGGAGAAGAACTTATTTTCTACCGATATTTTCTTAGCAGATACGCGTTCAGGTGAAATCATCAGAACGGTAGCAAGTGCAACTAAGGATGGACACATTGATGATTATAGTTTCTTGGAATCTGCTGCGGCGTGGTCGCCAAATAGTAAAGAGTTTGCTTTTGTGGCAGTGAGCAAAGGAGATAATATTCTCATTATCAAAGATATAGAAGGTAAAACGATTGATGAGTTTAAAATTGAAGGCGTTCCTGCATTTAGCAATCCAACTTGGTCGCCTGATCGAAAATCCATTGTTGTTTCGGGAATCGTGGATGGTCAATTGGATTTGTATCAAGTGAATTTGAAGAGCAAGAAAGTTACGCAATTGACCGATGATAAATACGCAGAATTGATGCCAACTTGGTCGTTGGATGGCAGCGAAATTGTTTTTGCTACTGATCAATTATCTTTTGAAAATGGCAGAACGAACGGTAAATTCAAGCATAATATCGCTATTTTGGATGTTTTCAATTTTTCCAAAAAGCAGTTGAATTTTTTCCCAGGTGCAAACAACTTAAACCCAGTTTACGACAACACAGGTGACATTCTATTCCTGTCTGATCGCGATGGTTATCGGAACCTTTATAAATACGAAATTTACAGCGGCAAGGTCTATCAGATGACGGATTTGCTGACTGGGATTAGTGGAATTACGCCTTATGCACCAGCAATTTCTGTGACGCGTAGTGAAAAGCGAGATCGTGTAGTGTACAGTCATTATCAGAAAAATGGCTATATCATTTATCGCGCTGATCAAGAGGCTTTTGAAGCGAAAGAAGTTGACCCACAAGCAGTAGATATGAGTTCCGCTGTTCTATTGCAAGTCAATTCAAGAGCCCCTCAAATTGTGACGAATAATTTCGAGCAGATTGATGAAACTGAACCGGAAATAGTTGATATTCAGCCAATTGATTACAAAGCGAAATTCAAGTTAGACTTCATCACTGGTTCAACTGGCGTAGGTGTTGGAACTTCCAATTTGTTTGGACCAACCACAGGTGCAGCAGGTGGCGTAAGTGCTATTTTTAGTGATGTTTTAGGAAATAATCAACTTTTCGGTAGTGCAACTTTGAATGGAGAATTGACCGATGCTGCGGGAGCTTTTGCTTACATCAATCGCAACAATCGTATCACTTGGGGAGCGAGTATTTCGCATATGCCGTTTCGCTCGGGAAGATTTCGTCCAAGCCGTTTAGATGATTTAGATATTGGTAATGACAATACGATTCAAGTTATTCGCGATGAAATAGATATTGTTCGCGTATTTGAAGATCGGGTTGGCTTGTTTGCGCAATTGCCATTTTCGCAAAGCGTTCGTTTAGAAGCAGGCGCGTCTTATTCTTTCTATTATGATCGCGTAGATCGCATCTCGAATATCTATCAAGCTGTGCCAGTTGGTGGCGATTTATTCAGAGGACAATTCATTGGTCAAGACCGAGAGAAGATCGAAGATGGTAATAGTTTCAATACCAATTTCTTGACTTTAAATGCAGGTTTGGTGGGCGATAATTCGTATTTCGGAATTGCTTCTCCTGTGCAAGGTTGGCGTTATAATTTTGGCGTAAGTCAATACGTCGGTGGCTTCAGTTTAACGAATGTGAACTTGGACTATCGCCATTATTGGAGGTTACAGCCATTCACTTTCGCTGCACAAATTAAGCACGAAGGACGCTACGGCAGAGATGCGGATGCTTTCTTTCCCGTTTACTTGGGTTTTCCTTGGAATATTAGAGGATTCAATGATCGAGAAATAGAAAACATCTTATTGCAGAATGAAATTGATCCAAATATTATCGTTGGGAGTAAAGGTTTGGTCTCCAAATTTGAAGTGCGCGTTCCATTCACTGGACCAAAGCAATTGGCATTATTCAAATCGAGGTTCTTGCTTTCTGAATTGGCACTCTTCACCGATGTCGGAGTTGTTTGGAATACCTTCGATAATTTTAACAGAGATCGCAGAAGTCAAGGTATCGGTGATACACAACTGCAAGCCTTCTCTCGACCATTGATGACCGCAGGTGCTTCGCTTCGCGTGAATGTATTTGGCGCGTTGATCGTAGAACCGTATTATGCCATTCCAGTGTTGGGAGAGACAAGAGGTGTTTTTGGATTGAATATTTTGCCTGGGTGGTAAGAGTTTTCTTGCAAACAATGAATTATATTCACCAAGAGCGGCTTTTGTGGATTTGGATGGACATTGAGTCCATTCAAATCCATCGAGGTTTAAAAAGGATAAAAAATGGCTTTTAGCCATTTTTTATCCTTTTTAAACCTCGATCAAGTCAATTGGGTTCGATGCCCAATTGACTTGAAAAAGAGCAATGACCAGAGTAAATTATTCTATCATTTTTTGATGAAATAGTAATTTGTTGTGCTCATTTACTTCCAAGGACAAACAAAAAAAGACGAAATTGAAAATTTCGTCTTTTTTTGTTTGTCCTTGAATCTCTTTCTATTCTAATACACATCAATCCCCATAAAAGAATGCTGTTGCTGTCTTTGCACTCTTGCCAAAGAACCCACCACACTCCCTTTCATCGACATTAACTCGCCTTTCCGACTAATCATTAAATCACCAATTTGCTCATTATCAAAGTCAATTTTATAAGGATAGCGTTCATTTTCCGTAGAAGTCAATTCTCCTAAAATATTGACTTTCCCGTCTCGAATAGCGACGAATTTATAGCGTGTTGTAATGTAATATTCTTTTGATGGATTACTTCGCAAAGTCACTCTAAAAGCAGCAAATGCAGGTGGCGTTCCCGCAGGTGTGGTAGTTGTATTGCTAGGAGAGGTATTTGTTCTAGTAGAAGAAGAGGCCGTACTTTCTTCGCGAGTTGCTGCTTCTTCTGCAGTATTTCTAGGATTAGTTTGTGTAGTAGAACGATTACTACTTGATGTCGGAACAGTTGCCGTGCGACCATAACCTGTAATCTGACGATCGGCACTTCTCCAGCCTGTTTCGATGGCTAATAATCGCTCTGTTTTTCCAGGATGCGTAGAAGAACCGCGACCTGCCAAGCGGCGCATCGCAATTTGTGCCTCATCCAAAGTTGCGCCCATTTTTCGCAACACAAAACCTGAAAACTCATCCGCTTCTAGCTCCATTGGACGCTGACTGCCTCCTGCCTTCAAGGTATGTCCATTCAAGTGATGCCCCAACTCATGCGCAACGATGCTGATGGATGCCCAATTTGTATTCGTAGCATCCGTCACGTTCTGCATGAATTTTGGATTATAATAAATAAATCGCTGATCGCCATAAACCACGGCTGCGGCATTCGGTACTTTGGCTGCTTGTATTTTATAGTTAGGACGCAAACCTAAGACACTCAATATATCACTCATCACTGCTTCTGCTTCTGCATTCGAGCGAAAACTCTTCATATTAATAATGTCTTCACCGCCCCAACCACAACTAAAATTGGTTTCAGGATGTGTTCCAAATTGCGCTGGCATATCTTCGTGAGCATGATCGTGCAATTGGGCAAGGGATAACTGAACCATCGAAAAAGTGATGGTCAAAAGAAGCAATGCTTTTTTCATATATAGTTCTATACGTTTAGTGATGAGTTAGAAACGCGCGTTGTACCCTAGCGTATTGTCGAAAGAAGCGTTAATTTGTTTTTAAAAGTAAAATGTTCATGCAAATGACAAAACAAGATTGGCTGGCGAATCTGCGTAGTATTTCTTATATTTGTAGTCTTACAAAGGAATAAAATCTTCACATGGGATACAGCAAATACAAGAGTTTACGGCAAGTAGCAAACCGATTTAATTTGTCTGTACAACGTGCTGTCTTTTTTAATGAAGTCCGAGAAATCAAATCTTCTAGCTGGTTGACTCAAACACTGAACTTAGCTTCTTCTTTACCGCTTTCCAATGAAAAGACCAAGTCTGAACGACTAATTGCCCCTATCTTAATGGAAGTTTATCAGATGCACAAGGATAGATTGACCCTTTTTTCTGGAGAAGAACTAAATGTAGAGCCAGAAAACGATCTAAATGGAGCTTGCGATTTTTTCTTCTCAGCGAAAGCAAATGCCTATTTATTGGAAGCCCCTATCGTTTCGCTTACAGAAGCTAAGGACGAAGACATGGATTATGGAATTGCTCAATGTACTGCTCAATTGATTGGCGCACAAAAATTTAATGCTCAACAAAATGCAGAAGTTCCTGTGCTTTGGGGATGTTCTACTACCGCAGGTGAATGGAAATTTTTAAAACTAGAAGGTAAAGATTTATACATAGACTTGGATAGCTACTATATCGTAAAATTAGAACAACTTTTGGGCGTTTTTAGCAAAATCCTTTCTTGAATACGCTCACTACTATCATTTTTCTTGCTTCCTAAGTATATTAGACTACCTTTGCGCCGTTTTTAGAAATCAATATCAAGTAGCTTTCTGATAGTCGTCAGAAGTATTCGTAAACACCAAACTTATTTGGTGAAAAAGATCGTCGCGTGTAAACGAGCATTTGGGAATTTGTTTGTACGTCCAGCTCTTAAACTTGATGGTACAAATAAAATAGATGTCAACATTTCAATCTTTAGGACTGCGCAAAGAACTCATGAAAGCCATTGAAGATTTAGGCTTTGAACAACCCACACCTGTCCAAGAAAAAGCCATTCCAGCATTGCTTGCTTCCAAAAGTGACCTCATTGCCTATGCACAAACAGGAACGGGAAAAACAGCAGCGTTCAGCTTACCCATTATTCAACAAATTGATGAAAAATCCAAGCATATTCAAGCCTTAGTGCTTAATCCAACAAGAGAATTGTGCTTGCAAACTTCCAATGAAATTCGGAAATTTATTAAGCATTTGCCTTCGGTAGATATTATCTCCGTTTATGGTGGTGATCCAAAAGAAAAGCAGTTGCGCCAATTGCGAAAAGGAGCGCAAATTATCGTCGGAACGCCAGGTCGAGTGCACGATTTCATTCGTTCTAACAAGCTGAAGTTGGGACAATTGGAAACCTTGGTACTAGATGAAGCGGATGAGATGTTGACAATGGGCTTCAAAGATGATTTGGATGCCATTTTGATTGCAACGCCCGAAGAAAAGCAGACGCTACTTTTTTCTGCGACTATGCCCAAGGACATCCAGAAGATCGTCCGTAAATACATGGACGATCCAATCACGGTCAACGCTGGAACGGAAAATATTAGCGCAGAAAATATTGAGCATACTTACACCGTCGTGAAAGCGAGAGATAAGTATTTGGCACTCAAGCGATTTGCGGATTACCATCCTGATATTTATGGCATTGTTTTTTGCAGAACACGCCGCGATACGAAAGACATTGCCGACAAATTGATGCAAGATGGCTACTCCGCTGATGCACTCCATGGTGATCTTTCCCAAGCACAACGCGAACACGTGATGAAGCGTTTTCGCGCTCGTCAAATCCAAATTTTGGTTGCTACGGATGTCGCGGCGAGGGGAATTGACATCAATAATTTGACGCACGTTATTCACTTTCATTTGCCTGATCAAAATGAAGCCTACATTCATCGAAGTGGACGAACAGGACGTGCGGGCAATAGTGGCGTCTCGATAGCTTTGCTCAACACGCGCGAAAAGAACAAAGTGCGGATGTTGGAGAAGATGATCGGTAAGAAAATGATTCAAAAGCCAGTGCCAAATGGAAAAGAAATTTGTGCCCAGCAATTGTTGTCTTTCATTGATCGGATTGAAGAAGTTAAAGTAGAAGAAGCAGAGATTGAGCCGTATTTGGCAGGGATCAATTCTAAATTAGAGCATTTAAGCAAAGAAGAATTAACCAAGCGCATCGTTTCCATGGAATTCAATCGCTTCTTAGAATATTATCAAGATGCACCCGATTTAAATGTTTCTGCATCTGGCAAAAGAGGAGAAAAGCGAAGCGGGAGGCCTGAATTCGCACGCTTCTATATTAATATCGGGAAACGTGACAATATTACACCAAAGGACTTAATCAAGCTCCTTAATCGAAACATGGAAGGACATAACTTCGATATTGGAGAAATAGATTTGCTACGTAATTTTTCCTTCTTTGAAATTGATAAAGAGTATCAATCCCGCTTGCTGAAAGCTTTCAAAAACGTAGATTACAAAGGAAGACCAGTCACGGTGGAAGTAACTGATAAACCTAAACGTTCAGGAGGAAGCAAATTTCCGAAGAAGCGCAAGAAAAAGCCGCATCGTAAAGGGAGGAGTAAAAGAAGAGATTGATAGCGTTCAGGATTAGTGAAGACGATTTGCGAAGTTTGTGGCGGGGTTTTTGAGCATAGATAACTTTGTAAATCTAAGTGATATCAAGTCTCTTAGGTTTATAAAGCTCTAATTTATTTGCTACAATATTCTGATTTTCAAGCCTTTGTGCACTTTGTTTCTTTGTGATTCAAAATATTGATAAAGGAGTTTTATAAAGCTAGGCATTTTTCATTTCCAATGGATTAATTATTTTTGCGGAAGTCTCAAATCTATTAATCTCATATCTCGATACTAAAAAAATACAACAGTGGGAAGAGCATTCGAATACCGTAAAGCAACGAAATTTGCCCGTTGGGACAGAATGGCAAAGGCATTTACCAAGGCAGGAAGAGAAATCACCATTGCTGTAAAAGAAGGTGGACCAGATCCTGACTACAATTCCAAATTACGTCGGGCTGTACAAAATGCGAAAGCGGTACAAATGCCCAAAGATCGCATCGAAGCAGCGATCAAGAAAGCAAGTTCCAAGGATGCGGAAGATTTTGCGGAGATCACCTACGAAGGAATGGCACCGCATGGTATTGCTGTTGTTGTAGAAACTGCTACGGATAATCCAACACGAACCGTAGCACATGTACGCTCCATTTTCAGAAAAGGAGGTGGTTCGCTTGGAACTCAAGGAATGCACGACTTCATTTTTGATCGGAAAGGTGTCTTCACTGTTCCCGTCGAAAATATTGAAGATGAAGATGAATTTGAGTTAGAATTTATAGATCATGGATTGAGTAAGCTAGAGAAAGATGAAGAGGGAACGAACTATAAAATCTATGTTAACTTCTCTGATTTTGGAAATATGCAAAATGCTCTGGAAGAGCATAAAATTGAGGTAGATAAGTCAGAATTGGAGCGTATTCCGAGCCACGAAAAAGAATTGGGAGACGATGAAATGGATGAAGTGTTGGAGTTGATCGATAAGTTGGAGCAAGATGATGATGTGCAGTCGGTATTCCATAATTTAGCTTAAATCATCGTAATCTTTTACGCACCCAAGTGTAAAATCGGTTGATACGATCGTGAAAGGGCAGTGAAAGCAAGACAATCGTAAGATTTTCTCTAAAATTATTGTAAGAACGATCAAAAAGCTGGCTCTTTCTGAAAAGAGGAAGTAATTTTCTGCCTGTTCCTCTTCCTTTCATACAAGTCAAATACCAATTGAAATAGATAACATGGTTGATGTCTGCTTCATGGAAGCGTCGAAGCGACAGCAGTTCGTTCTTCAATCGAATCAACCATGCTTCAACCATTTTTAGTTCTGTAAAATCTAAGTGAATTCTATAGAAATAGAAAGTCAAAAGATGTGCTTGAAAATCTTTTTCAGTGTAAGTCAAATTTAGAGCAGCATACTGATTCTTCATCAAAAATTTAATATTGGCTTCGTGGCGATCTTGCTTAGTCTTGGTGAGATTAGTTTCATGCAAACGATAGTGAACTAGAGGCTTTGAAATATTGAACATCCTTTGTTCGTATGACAAACGTGAAAACAGTTCATAATCTTCACAACTATCAAAATCTAGGTGGTAAGGATATTTCAGAAATAGAGATTTCCGTGCCAAAATAGTGGCGTGCATCAGTGGACATGCAATTAATCCATGCAGAAACAAAAAATTATGATCGCCCGCCTTCCCATATATCCTTTCTTTACTATTCCCCTGATTATCAATGTATGCTACTCGACTTCCTACTATTTCATAGTCTTCGTTTTCTTCTAAAAAAGCTACTGTTTCTGCCAAACGATAGGGCAAGGCTTCATCATCTGCATGAGCAATCGCAATATACTTTCCTTTTGCTGTTTGGATGCCTGCATTGTATCGAGCAGGTTGTCCCTTGTTTGTTCCATCAGAAAAAAATTGGATTCTTGAATCATCGAAAGATTGAATAATGGCTAGACTATTATCCGTAGAACCGTCATCAAAAATTAAAAATTCAAAGTGAGTATAAGTTTGATTGAGAATGCTTTGTATGGCTTGGCAAACGTAGTCTTGGGAATTGAAAACGGGCATTATCACTGAAACTAGAGGCGTATTCATGGGTAATGATCGTTTTTATAAAGTCAATATCTAATTCTTAGTACATATCCAGTTAATAATGGCGGAGTCGTGAAATCATGGAGATTTTTAAAATCTCCACGATTTGGTGCTCATATATTTTGCTTAAAACTTCACCCATTTCTGATCACTCTTACCCGATTCAATCACTTTGTAAATGAAATTCATGCCACGTACACCATCCGAAATGGTTGGGAAATCTTTATAAACTTCTTCCACTTCTGTTCCTTCGATATACGCGCGAACGGTATAAGCAAAATTGCGATAAATGCTCGCGAAGGCTTCTAAATATCCTTCTGGATGACCTGCAGGAATACGCGTATGCGCTTGTGCAGTAGGGTAGAGGTCGCCAACGCCTGTACGCAAAACTTCTAGTGGTTTATCCAGCCACTTGACATACAAGGTATTCGGTTCCATTTGAAACCATTGTAAACCCGCCTTCGTGCCATATACACGAATATTCAAATTATTTTCTTCTCCTGCGCAAATTTGACTGGCATGCAAAATACCTTTTGCACCATTATCAAAATGCAGCAATACATTACCATCATCATCCAAGGCGCGACCTTCTACAAAAGTGGAAATATCGGCACATAATTCCGTGATTTGCAAACCAGTCATGTATTCTGCTAAGTTCTCTGCGTGTGTTCCAATATCGCCCATCGCACCAGCAATTCCTGATCGCTTTGGGTCAGTTCGCCAAGCCGCTTGCTTCTGTTCTGTATCTTCCAACTTGGTTGTCAACCAACCTTGTGGATATTCGACGACTACTTTGCGCACCGTTCCAATGTCTCCATTCGCAATCATTGCTTTGGCTTGCTTCACCATCGGATAACCCGTATAGTTGTGCGTCAAAGCAAAAACTAGACCTGTTTCTTCCACTAATTTTTTCAGTTCCTTTGCCTCTTCCATGTTAAAGGTCACAGGCTTATCGCAAATGACATGAAAGCCATTTTCCAATGCCATTTTTGCTGGCGCGAAGTGCACGTGATTTGGCGTAACGATAGATACAAAATCCATGCGTTCGCCTTGGGGTAATTGCTTCTCTTTCTCAATCATTTCTGCGAAGCTGCCATATACTCGATCAGGTGGCAAGAATAAATCCTCTCCTGATGCTTTCGATTTTTCTGGATTGCTGCTGAATGCACCACATACCAATTCAATTTGCCCATCAATAGCCGCAGCCATACGGTGGACGCCACCAATGAACGCGCCTTTTCCACCACCAACCATTCCCATTCGCATTTTTCGACTCATGTTGTATTTTTTTATATTAAAATTGATTTTTGTATTGATTTATGGTAACTGTTTACCACATAGCTCATGTAGCATTTTCATAGAGTTCACATAGTTTTTAAACCTACTCAAGTCGTAGGAGAATGTTCTTATTTTATCATAGAAGTTGCTTGAAAGCCCAATTTTTGTTTCAGAAACGAAAAGCAACTACTATGATCTATGTGAAACTAACTATTGTGACTACTGTGGTAAATAATTACGATTTATGAATTATTGAGGGAGTAAAGAGTAATTATTCCTCTTGATAAATTTGTTCTTGTAAAGTGTTGATATCTCTTTCAATCAATTCATTAATTACTTTTTCATCAACTAATTCAACTAGCCATTTCTCTATCCAATCTTGAGCAATTTTATTAGTCTTGTTAGATAGAATCATGCTAATTGTCAACTCTTCGATTTGTTCATCGTCATCATTTTCAAATGAATCAACCCACGCAGTAATCACTAAACGATCAGTCTCTTTAGGATTTTCTTGTATGATTTTGAAGGCTCTTTTTTGATTGCTTACCAGTGCATTATACATTGGATTACCATTATAGAATTTCTTTCCATTTCTAAATTTAGCATTTATGTATGGCTGATATTCAATCTGATAAGGCATCAATAGAAATTGTATACCGCAGTCCCACCAACGCTCATTTGCATCATAGATATCGTGATCTAGGAGAAAGTCTTCAAAGAAAATTGTATTTATTATATCGCCCATACTATGAATATTATCAATATAAGAGATGCTAAAATGATAAAAGCAATACCAGATTTAACTTCAATGTCAACTCTAGTATCTTTAGTTCCTGGTTCAAGAAAAGAAATATTTCTAATTGAAGAATCAACGCCTCCATTTTCAGCAGCTTCCTCAATAAATTCTTGCACTTTCTTAAACGCATATTTTCTTTTGTTTGCTTCTTCCTCGGGAATCTGGTTTTTAAGTTCCTCTAAAAGTCTTAACCCATCTTCTTTGTTCAAAGGTTCTTCTTGCGACCAAGATTGAGAAGACTCAAGGTCATTATCTCCACCTTGTGCTTGTATTCTACCTCTGTGTTTCTTTCTTTTTTTTGCCATTGATTTCTTATGAATTTTCGTAAAGAAAACCAACTTTCTCAAAAAATGCAAACTCAACCTTCCTTCCCAAATTCACAAAGCTCCTCAATTGGACAGCGACTACATTCAGGATGCAAAAAATGACAACATTTCTGTCCATGATACATCAGCGCTTCGTGGTGATCATAAACTTGTCTTGCTGTCCAATCGCTAGGTAGCATTTCTTGTAATTTGTAAGCAATTTTAGCAATACTAGCCTTGGGTGGAACGATGCCTGTGCGCTGCATGACGCGCTGATGATGCGTATCGACGACTAAAGCAGGAATACGCAACTCACTGAAATTCAACACTGCAGCACTCGTTTTTGCACCTACGCCAGGAATTTTTTCTAGCCATTTTCTCGCGTTGATGGGTTTCATTTCTTTTAAGAAATCCAAGGAGAGTTGACCAAAATTGGCATCTTTAATCAATTTCAGTGCATTTTGAATACGTTCTGCTTTCACTTCGGGATAGGTAACGGAAGCAATGGCTACTTGAATTTTTTCGGTTGGAGCAGTCATGACAGCTTCCCAAGTTGGGAAATGAGCGATTAGATTTTCGTAGGCTCGCTTAGTCGTCGCATTGCGCGTGCGCTGGGAAAGTATAGTACTGACTAATTGACTCACCGCATCTTTAGTACTGAAGTATGGAAAAGGCGCACCGTAAAATCTGCACAAAATGCGATCAATTTCGAGCAATTTTTGAGAGTGCTTTGTTCTTTCTGCGGAGGACATGGATTTTTTGGAAGTAAAACTGGAGATTCAACAGCTTGTTCAAACAGGAATATTATATATTGGCCCTCGCTTGAAAGATTAAGCAAAAGCAGTTTACACTTAATATTTATCAATAAACCCATTATGATAAAGGCTTTACGAGATACCTACAACAATTCTTACACCAACGACAATTACCAAAAATTACTGCAAGAAATAGAAGATACCTATGGTCATCGTCCACCTTTTCGCATTGCAGAAACGCCCGTTTTTGTAGGAAAAGAGATGAAAGACATGCTCTTCGATGCTTGCGAACAGATTATAGATGTTATTGTGCGACCCGATTTCAAAGAAAAATCAAAAGGGGCATTGTTGTCTGGACAGACCGTTCCTAATGAGACCCCGCATACTACATTTCTGCAAATGGATTTCGGGATTTGTGCAGATGAAAATGGTAATTTGAAACCACAATTAATTGAAGCACAAGGCTTTCCATCCTTATATTTTTATCAATACGCTGTAGCACAGCTTTATCGTAAGCATTTCAGTATCTCAAAAGAGGTTTCTCCTTTGTTCGGAGGAATGAAAGAGGATGAATACGTGGAACTGCTTCGTCGAGTAGTGGTTGGTGATCACCATCCAGAAAATGTTATCCTACTAGAAACAGAACCCGAAAAGCAAGCAACACTTATTGACTTCATCATCTGTAAGCATTTGTTGGGCGTCAATTATTTGTGTGTCACAGAATTGAAATGCGAAGGTAAAGATGTTTATTATGAAAAAGGGGGGCGTAAAATTCCTGTACATCGCATTTTTAATCGTGTCATTTTTGATGAATTGATCCGGCGAGATGATCTAAAACGCGAATTCTTATTTATTGAAGAACATGATGTCGAATGGATTGGTCATCCCAATTGGTTCTTCCGAATTAGTAAGCATACTTTACCGTACTTGGGACACATTCCTTATGTGCCCAATTCCTTCTTCCTTAATGAAGTAGATAAGATTCCAAAAGACTTGGAAAACTACGTGTTGAAGCCACTTTATTCCTTTTCTGGTTCAGGCGTTATTATCAATTTAAATCAGTACGATATAGATGCCATCAAAGACCCCGAAAATTATATCTTGCAGCGAAAAGTAAATTACGCACCGGTTGTACAAACACCCAATATACCCGCAAAATGTGAAATTCGCATGCTGACCATCTGGGAAAATGGTGCACCCAGGCCCGTTATTATCAATAATTTAGCACGACTGAGTAAAGGTGCGATGATTGGGGTGAAGTACAACAAAGATAAAGATTGGGTTGGTGGAAGCGTTGGGTTCTTTTAGGATGGGATTTCTTTTTGACACGGATTGAACTGGTCGAACGGATTCTTTGTAGGTCTTATACGATTTTAATTTCAATTTATTGGGTCAGAATGACTTCATGTAAAAATCTATTTACTCTACTTTCCTAGCCTAACTAAAATTGCAGAACTGATTACAAACTAAAATAAAACCAAGAATGTTAATTCGGCTATTGTGTTTACCGCTCATAGTAGTAACAATGCTGGAATGTACGCCAGAAAGTGAGGTCATTTCAGACGATATGGATATTATGATAGATACGACTTATATAGACTCAACTAGAATCGCGCTTAAAGGAGAAGTAGTGGTGCTAGACAGAGATTTCCATATGCCCAACTTGAATCGAACGCGCAAAGTTTGGCTGTATTTGCCTAGAGATTACTACGCCTCCAATAAACGCTACCCTGTGTTGTATATGCATGACGGTCAAAACCTGTTTGACGCCACTGCAAGTTTTGCAGGAGAATGGTACGTAGACGAGAGTTTGGACGCGATTTTCGGAGAAGGAAAAGAGAGCGCAATCGTTGTAGGAATCGAAAACTCCAGAGATCAAAATCGTTTGAATGAGTATTCTCCTTGGCAGAATGGTCATTATCAATTAGGAGGCGAAGGTAGTTTGTATATTGATTTTATTGTCAATGAGTTGAAGCCATATATTGATTCCATTTATCGTACAAAAAGGGAGCGTGAGCATACGGGAATCATGGGGAGTTCGATGGGTGGTTTGATTAGCTTGTATGCAGCTATTGAGCGACAAGATGTATTCGGAAGAGCAGGCATTTTTTCGCCTTCGCTTTGGTTCACAGAAGGAAAATCTTTCCAACACGTGAATGATAAAGGCAAGCAGCAAGATTCAAAGATTTATCTTATTGCAGGTGAAAAAGAAGGTAGTAATGCAGCCGCAGAAACCCGAAGAATGAGCGAAGCGCTGCGTTCTGTGGGTTTTTTGACCAATGAGATTTATATAGAGACGCACCCAGATGGAGAACATAATGAGTCCTATTGGGCAAGAGAGTTTCCAAAGGCATATAAGTGGTTGTTTGCTAACTAAAAATAAAAAGAAAAAATTCATTTTTTCTTTTCAAGAAATACTGCTCCCTGTCTGAAAGATTCAAGCGGAACAATTTTCATGCAATAGAAATTATTCCGCGAATCCAAGTAGAACTTGTTTCGTTCATATATAAAGAATATCATATCTGTAAATCAATAAATCAACAATGCTATCACTCGTATTTTGGATAAGCCTAGCCATCATCCTGTATACTTATCTTGGATACGGAATTATTCTATATCTATTGGTTCGAATAAAAAGATTTTTTAGCAAAGAAGAGGACACGAAAATTAGAGAAAATCTACCAAATGTTACTTTTTTAGTTGCTGCCTATAATGAACAAGACTATATCGAAGAAAAGATTGCTAACTCTTTAGCTTTCGATTATCCAAAGGATAAAATACAATACTTTTTTGTCACGGATGGTTCTGATGACCAAACGCCTCAACTGATTGAAAATTATCGGCTGCCCGCCGATGTTTTCCTTCAACTCTTTCACCGCCTTGAACGTAAAGGAAAAATTGCTGCTGTCAATCGAGTGATGCCTTTGGTGAAAACACCTATCATTATATATACAGATGCCAATACGGACATCAACAAAGACGCCATTCGGAAAATTGTTCGACATTATAATGACCCCAAAGTAGGTGCAGTGGCTGGCGAAAAACGCATTCAGCTACAAGAAAAAGAAGGTGCAAATAGTGCAGGTGAAGGCTTGTATTGGAAATACGAATCGGCACTGAAGAAATGGGATTCGGAACTAAATTCTGTGGTGGGCGCAGCAGGAGAATTATTTTCGATTCGTACCGCTTTATACGAAGAACCACCACAAGATTCCATTGTCGAAGATTTCTACATGACGATGCGCATTGCTGCGAAAGGCTACAAAGTGGCGTATGAACCCGATGCATATGCAGTAGAAACAGCTTCGGCTTCCGTGGCAGAAGAATTGAAGCGCAAAATTCGGATTGCTGCTGGCGGTTTTCAGTCGATTGTTCGTTTGGCAAATTTATTGAATATTTTCAAGTATGGACTGCTTACTTTTCAGTATGTATCTCATCGTGTATTGCGCTGGACACTTGCGCCACTTTCTTTGCTTTTGTTATTCATTAGTAGCTTGATTTTAGCACAAAAAGGCAGTACTTTTCATCAATTAGTTTTTGCTACTCAAGTTGCCTTCTACATTTTGGCACTAGGCGGTTACGTTTTAGAAAAACAAAAACTCAAACTCAAAATCTTCTTCGTTCCTTACTATTTCTGCATTATGAATTATGCCGTTTTTCGAGGTTTTTTCCGCTACCTTTCTGGCGGACAATCGGTGCTTTGGGAGCGAGCGAAAAGAGGGTAGATAGTTTCCTGAGTTGCATCAAAAATAAAAATACGCTGCGTGCCAAAAATATCCAAAATGAAACAACTACTCATCGCATTTCTAGCTCTGATTTCATCAACTGCACTCTTAGCACAGGAAGACAAGACAAATTCTCCAATCGTCTTCATCTACGATGCCAGCGGCTCTATGTGGGGCGAACTAGAAGGAAAAACTAAGCGATCAATTGCGTCTTCGGTGCTTTCTGAAACAGTCATGCAACTGTCTGACGAACAGCAAATTGGATTGGTTGCTTATGGTCATAGAAAACAAGGCGATTGCAAAGATGTCGAATTTTTAGTGGGCATTGACAACAAAGATAAATCTGTCATTACGACTTCTCTAAAATCCGTAAAATCGCTAGGGAAAACACCTTTGGCGTACTCTGCTTTACAAGTCATCAATAAGTTAAAGGTAAGCAAAACCAAAGCGACGATTATCTTACTTACTGATGGTATCGAATCTTGCGACGGCAACCTTTGCGAAGTCATTGCATCAGCAAAAAAAGAAGGCGTTGGGTTCAAATTGCATATTGTCGGTTTTGGTTTGAAAGCGGAAGAAGCGGAACAATTAAAATGTGCTACTCAAGCTGGCGAAGGTGAATATTTTGATGCTAAAAATGCGGATGGTTTGACGGAAAGTTTAAATCAAGCTACCAAGAAGACGATTGATGAACTACCCGCTAATTTTACGATTCACGCCACTAAAAATGGAAAACAATTGGACGTAACTGTGAGAGCTTTTGACTCTAGCAGCAAAGAAGAAATTTCTGTCGGAAGAACCTATGGCGATACGTTAAAAATCTATCTTCCACCCAGAAGATACGATTTAGTCGCGAAACCAGTTGGAGGTAGTGCAGTGGATGCGATTGCCGTTAGCAATGTGCAAAGTTTGGAAGACGAAATTGTGCATCAAGATATTAATTTCGATGCAGGAGTCCTCGAAATTCAAGCATTTAACAATAAAATTCCTTGGGATGCTTCAATTAGAGTGCTCAGAGGAAAGAAGTCTGTGGCTACGTCTCGTACTTACACTAAGGCTAGGGCAATAGAGATTAATCCAGGTACTTATGATTTGTTGATTAACGCGATGAAGGTGGATGGTGAAACCAAAAAAATTGCAATTAAGAATGTAGAAATTAAAGCAAATGAGACGCAGCGAATAGAACATAATTTCTCAACAGGAATAATTAAGATTAGTGTTCGTTCGGGAGATAATTTAGTAGATGCAACGATCAGAATTTTTGATACAACGACTGGTAAATCTGTCGTTACCAGTAGAACCTATAAATCGGAAGAAACTAATCCAAGAACCTTCATTTTGACCGAGGGGAATTATCGTGCAGAAATTAAAGCCTTGGGTGATTATAAGGGAAAGCAGAGTGCTTTTGATTTTAGTTTGAAAAGTGGAGAAGAAATGGAGAAGATTATTAAGTTGAATTAATGATCTAATTCATCCGCTTCCTTGACAATTTCTTAATCCTCCGCTGAAACGTAAACTTCGGCGTTTCTTCGTACAATTGCTGGTACAACTGTAATGCAATTTCGCGATGCGATTCTTGTTCAGGTTCGAGTTGAGAAAGTAAATAATACGCGGCTGCTTGCTGTGAAACTTCTAAATGATTGCTCAACAACTCATGTATCAATTCTAGTGCTTCTTCCTCTTCTCCTTTTTGATGGTAAAATTTAGCAGAGAGCAGCGTAGATTCAAAAATCAAATCAGGGTTGCCCAATTCCGCTGCGATTTTCAAGGTTTCTTTTTTAATTTTTGGAATTTCCTCTAATTTACCCCAAGCCAACAGCGTCCTTCCTTTTTCTACTAAACTCAAGCCCAAAACCAATTTGTGATCTATGTTGCGAGTCACTTCAATGGCTTTGTCGTAATATTTAGCAGAAATTTCGTGATTATCTAAATAATAGTAAACATCGCCCAATGTATTCACCGCTTTTGCAATGCCTTTTTGATAGCCCAAAGCGCGACAAATCGCCAATCCTTTCTCAATATTTTTGATCGAATCATTGAACTCTCCGCGTACGCTGTGTAAGTCCCCAATCAGTCCTAGCGCAATTGCTTCTCCTTGTTTATCACCAAGTTCCTCGCAAATCTTAAGGTCTTTCAAGTAGTTTTCCATTGCTTGATCGTAGTCGCCCTGCCGCTCATAAATCCTTCCAATGCAACCCGTTGAGATCGCAATGACTTGTTTTTCTCCTAATTCTTCTCCCAGCTCCAATCCTTTGTAGTGACATTCTAAGGAACGGCGATAATCCCCCTTCTCAAAGTTAAGAATTCCCAAACTGGTGTACAAATTAGCTAAGCCTAATTGATCTTTTCGCTCTTTGGATAATTCAATGCCTTCTTGCTGCCAACGAATGCCTTCTTCATAATTGGCTTGGTTCATATAAGTCAGACCGAGGTTTCCAATGATTTGCGGATCGGGATAAATTTTATCGGAATTTCGAGCCAAATTGATGCTTTGCGTGAAGTAGGCTTTGGCATCTTCGTATTCACCTTGCCGGAAGAATAAATTGCCTAAACTGCCGTATACCTTAGACATACCTTCCTTATTGTCAATGTATTCAAAAAAGGTGGCCGCAACTTCTAAATGCAAGCGCGCATCTTCATAATTTCCTTGTAGCAGCAGCAATTTTCCGTAACTATCATTGGTGTATCCCAATTGAACTTTGTCATTCAATTCGCGCGCCAATTTTAGTGATTCTTCATATACTTTTTTGGCTTTATTCCAATGTCCAACGCGCTCTAACAAATTGCCTTTGACTTGCAAAATTTCGATGCGTTCTTCACCATCTGGAATATTTCGCAGCAACTTAGAGTAGTGCTTAATCGCAGATTGATTTTGGAAATTTCGGCGCGCGTGATCAGCTGCTTTTTTGAGGTAAATTTGTGTTTTATCAATATTTTCAGCTTGCTCATAATGAAATGCTAAATCCAAATATCGTTGATGAATATTGTCTGCATAAAGCGTTTCGATGGATTCTGCAATGCGTTGGTGCAGCTCTTTCAAGCGCGAACCAACTTGCATACTATAAACTGCTTCTCGCAACAACGAATGTTTGAAAATATAACGTAACTCGTTCATTGCCAGCCAAATCTGTCCTTCTTCGGCTTGCTGAATTTGTTCTTGTAATACCTTTTGTAAATCACCATTGCGTTCAATGAACTCATTTTGAGATTTCATTACCGCAGACAAAACAGGCAACTCAAATTCTTGTCCAATCACCGCTGCTGCTTTCACAGTTTCTTTCACCAAATAAGAAAGTCGGTCAATTCGCGCCGTCAAAATAGCATTGACGGAATTGGATAATTCAATATTTCGATCTTTAATCGTCCACTCTTCATTTTCTTTAATAAGCAAATTACTTTCTTGAAAATATTCCAGCATTTGCTCCAAATAGAATGGATTGCCATTGGTGGTGCGAATCAGTAAATTGTGGAAATCTTCACTGATGATGCCTTCCAATTTGTGCATCGTGAAGCTACTGATGGCTTCGGGAGAAAGAAAGTTGAGATCGAGTTCTAGTTGAGGAAGGTTGTGTTCCTTAATAGTCTCGGGGCGAATGATGACTGGTTTGTTCTGATTGTCGGTATATCTGGAAGTGATAAGTACAAGAATCGGATGATCTTTGATTAAACGCATTAAATCATTGAGCAATGACTTCGACATTTCATCCAACCAATGTCCATCTTCTACAAAAAGTACCAAAGGTTGCAAAACCGATTCCGCAATGAAAAGTGCCGCAAAACTGGAAAGTATGTTTTGGTAGCGACCTTTGGCATCCAAATATTCCCAAAGTGAATTGGGATACTGAATATCTATCATACCCGCAAGTACAGATTGAGTTCTTTGAAGTTCCTTGACTAGGCTTTCTGTCAAATCGTTCAAATCAGGATTTTCGATTTTTTTCAAATCCTGAATCAAACTCTCAAAATCACGCTCGAATTTCTTTTTATTTTCCTCTTTGCTGGCTTCGCTGGATTGAGAAAAATAATATTTCAAGAAGAAATGAAAAGGATTTAAACCTTTTCGCAAAATTTGATCGGTTTTACAAACTAGCCAACTTACGGGATGATCATTCGTAAGCATTTTCCGAAACTCATAAGCCACACGACTCTTCCCAATTCCTGCTTCTCCATAGATATACGCAATTCCTGTGGTGTGTTCTTCGAAGAGAGGAAGCGTGAAGCCAATTAATTCCTCCAATTCTTCCTCTCTTCCAATAATACTGCCTTCAAAAGAGATATTGCTTTCCGAATTTCTGCCTAATAATTTGTAGGTCGGAATATCACCAGCGATACCTTTATAATGTATGTTTCCTTTGTGCTTAAAAATGTATTGGCGTGTATGCTGAGTATCTTCATCCACCAAAATTTCGCCCCAATCAGCATACATCATCAGACGCGCTGCTAAGTTGACTTTGTTTCCAACAATTCCGTACTGACAACGTTCTTCACAACCAATGAAACCTGTGTAAGCCGTGCCGACTGTGATGCCAAAGCGATAGCGCAAAGCATTGGAGAAGGTTTCTTTCAGAGATTCGACAACGGAAAGTGCAAATTCTACCGCGCGTTCTGCATTGTTTTCGTAAGAAACAGGCGCACCAAAAAATACAGGAATCACGCCGCCTTTATCACCATAATCTATCTCTTTGAAATAACCTGAAAAGTTGTGCGCTTTTTCCAAAATGATAGAAGCAAACTGGTCGAGTTGCTCATGGTTGGAAAGCCCTTCAAAAGAAATGAAGACCGAAACGCTGGTTCTAAATTCACCAATATCCGTGAGTTGTAGCAATTCTTTTGGATAAAATTGCTTGATAGATTGCTCGGAAAGTGTTTTACGTTTGCGATGGTCGTTGGGGACTAAATCATAGTTGGCTTTATCTTCTTGCAGCAAATAATTACCTATTTCTACTAAGCTGACGGTATATTCTTCTGGCAATTGCTGCTTCAAATCAGAGTGAATAATGATCTGCCGATCTTGTGCTACCAATTGTGCTTTCGCGCAACGATCAATTACTTCGCCTCGAAAGTAAAATCCCTTGTGCTGCTCGCCCACAATTCCCCATTCCAGAGAACCATGTGCCAAACCAACTTTTACGCCAATTTCAAATTGTCCAAAAAACTGCTTGTTTTCATAAGCGGAACGTGCTTCTTGTGCTGTAGAAAGCAAACGATAAACCGCTTCTTTACTCTTTCTAAAAGGAAAAATAGCCGTAAAAGAATCTCCAGCAAAATAAGGAATGAAGCCGCCTTTTTGATAAACCATACTCACCAGCGGCTCGAAGATACGATTGAGTATAATGGTCAGTTTTTCCGCACCTTCTACACCTTCTTTGGTCATTTTTTCGGTCAATGCAGTAAAACCAGACAAATCTACGAACATTCCATACGCTTCCATGCGTCCACTCTGTTCTTCTTGCTCCAGTTTTTCTGCTATAAAGTATGGTATAAGATTCTTCACTAAAATCGAAACGTGTTTTTCAATAATGAGGCAGTTGGCTAAATGAACCGTAAAGTACAAATTTATTCTTGAATACGAGTTTTTACAAGAAAAAGTGCCAATGAGAAAAAATGCTCATTCCCGTTAAGATCAAAATGAAATTGTACCTCTTCTTTTTGTAGCAAAATTCTACCCCATATTGCACCACTTTTGATAACAATATATTTCTGTATTACCTTTTTGAGCCAAAGATGATTTTTAAAAGTCAGCCTTTTTGAGTCAACATAATTAAATGCGTATAAAATCAATATATAAAATAGTGACTAATAGTATATTGGAAAAATGATAATATTCAATTAACACATACTTAATTCTATCATAATCCTACCTTAATTCCCAATTTATTTCTGCTTGCTTTCTTTGCGGCAAACGTGCGAAACGCATTATACATGTTAACAAAACATCATTTTTTAATAGTCACTCTGTAAATTATGAATAAATTTTACGCGATACTTATCGCTCTATTTGCATTTGTGAGTTTGCAAGCTCAGGAAGTAGTTACAATCACCGATGCGGATTTGGGTGCAGAAACTTACAGTTGGACATCTGACAAGACTTATTTGCTAGATGGTTTCGTCTTCTTAGAAGAAGGCGGGGTATTGAACATCGAAGCAGGAACAGTAATCAAAGGAAAAGAGTCTCCTACTTCTAGTGACAATGCCTCTGCTTTGATTATTACTCGTGGTGCTCAAATCTTTGCTAATGGAGCAGAAGATGCGCCGATCATTTTCACCGCAGAAGTGGACGACACTAATGATGCAGAAGACTTGACTCCTAATGACCGAGGTCTTTGGGGCGGTTTGATTATTTTGGGTAGAGCACAAATCGCTAACCCGACTGTAGAAACTCGTATTGAAGGAATTCCAGAAGGAGAGGACAGAGCTTTGTTCGGAGGCATGGATGATAGTGACAATTCAGGTTCATTAAGTTATGTCTCTATCCGTCACGGTGGAGCAGAATTGTCTCCTGGTGATGAAATCAATGGTTTAACTTTAGGTGCTGTCGGTTCTGGTACTACTCTAGACCACATCGAAGTCATTGCCAATTCTGACGATGGCATTGAGTTTTTTGGAGGTACTGTAAGCCTGAAATTTGCTTCCGTTTCTTTCTGTGGTGATGATTCTTACGATTGGGATTTGGGCTACCGTGGAAAAGGACAATTTTGGTTAGCTTTATTAGGAGATGATGATGGAGACAATGGTGGGGAGTTAGACGGTGCAAAACCAGATGACGGTGAGCCAACTTCTAATCCTACCGTATATAACGCAACATTAATTGGTGCAGGTTGTAATTCTACAGCTTCTAACTCTAATGCGATGTTGTTTCGCGATGGTTCAGCAGGTACATTTGCTAATTCTATTTTCACTGAGTTCAACTTCGGTGTAGAAGTAGAGGACAGAGCATCAGGCGTGGATTCTCGCCAAAGATATGAAAATGGAGATTTGGTATTGGCGAATAGCTTATGGTATAACTTCTGTAATGGGAATGAATTGAATGCAGGAGAGAATGGTTTCATTCGTGTGACTGGTGATGCGGAAGATCCAACTGCTCAATGGCTGGTAAATGGTCTAGCGGCTGCGGGAAATGCTTTGGATAATCCTAATCTAGCAGGTATCAGCAGAACGACCGATAAAGGCTTTGACCCACGTCCAGAATTTGGTGGAGCAGCCTACGGAAATACAGCAGACCTTCCAGATGATCCTTTCTTCCAAGTGACTTCTTACAAAGGTGCATTCGGAGCTTCTCAATGGTTAGCGGGTTGGACTGCTTTGGCTGAGTATGGTGTATTAGCAGAAGAAGAAGTTGATGGTGATAGAGAACAAGTATTTGTAAAGGATGAGGATGTTGTAGGTGGTGCTATTTATAATTGGACAAACGATAAAATCTATGTTTTAGACGGATTTGTTTTCGTTGAAGCAGGTGCGGTATTAAACATCCAAGCTGGAACAATTATCAAAGGACGCGAAACACCTTCTACTGGCGATAATGCTTCTGCTCTAATCATCACGCGTGGTGCAAGAATCAATGCAGAAGGTAGTGGAGATGCGCCGATTATTTTCACTGCAGAGATTGATGATACGACCGATCCTGATGATTTGACTCCAAACGATAGAGGACTTTGGGGTGGTTTGATCATCTTAGGAAATGGACAAATTGCTAATCCAACTCCAGAAACTCGTATCGAAGGTATTCCAGAAGGAGAGCCAAGAGCCTTATTTGGTGGTTCTGATGATATGGACGATTCAGGTATCCTTCGTTTCGTTTCTATTCGTCACGGTGGAGCAGAATTATCTCCTGGTGATGAAATTAACGGTTTGACTTTAGGTGGTGTTGGTTCTGGTACTACCTTAGAACATATCGAAGTGATTGCTAACTCTGATGATGGAATCGAATTCTTTGGTGGAACAGCCGAATTGAAATATGCTTCTGTCTCTTTCTGTGGTGATGATTCTTTCGATTGGGATTTAGGTTACCGTGGAAAAGGACAGTTTTGGTTAGCACTATTGGGAGATGATGATGGAGATAATGGTGGTGAACTAGATGGTGCAAAACCAGATGATGGTGAACCAACTTCTAACCCTATCGTTTACAATGCTACTTTCATTGGTGCAGGTTGTAATGCTACAGCTTCTAATTCCAATGCTTTACTATTCCGCGATGGAACAGCAGGTACGTTTTCTAGAGGTATTTTGACTGGTTTCAACGAAGGTATTGAAGTAGAAGATAGAGAGTCAGGACTAGATTCTCGTCAAAGAATGGAGAATGGAGAGTTGACCGTTGCTGATAATGTTTGGTATGGCTTCTGTGCTGGCGAAACTTTAGATGTAGATGGTTTCATTCGTGTAACGGGTGATGCAGAGGATGCAAACGCGCAATTCTTGATTGACCACTTAGCTGGAAATGGCAATCAAATATTTGATGCAGGTTTAGCGATTGCTAGAGATCAATCAGGTGGATTCAATCCACTACCAACGAATGACGATGTATCCAATTCAGAAGATGGTGTATTTGATGTATACACTGCTGCTGGCGATTTCTTCACGCCTGTTTGCTTCCGTGGTGCATTTGGAAACAATGAAGTTTGGATTCAGGATTGGACAGCATTGGCAGAATATGGCGTACTAAATTCAAGTGTAGAATTTGGTGATGGAACTTACAGCGGTGATGCGACTTGCGTAGTAAGTCTAGATGAAATCAGCGAGAATGGTTACCGTTTAGCTCAAAACGTTCCTAACCCTGCTCGTCTCAATACCAGGATTGAATTTGAGTTGCCAAAAGCTTCTAATGTTAACTTAACATTATTTGATGTTAACGGTAGATTAATTCTTTCTCTTTTGGATAATGTTCGCATGGTGGAGGGTACACATCAAGTGACTTTCGATACAAGTAATCTTCCTAATGGTATCTACTACTACACACTAACCAATGCAGAAGTACAAGTTACTAAGCAGTTA